>NZ_JBVVQO010000013.1:0-67309 GCF_055811215.1 Mesorhizobium sp. WSM4819 | reverse complement strand
GGCGGGGGGGCCCTCGGGGTCTCCCCCCTCTATACCTCCCCCGTGGGGCCCCCCCCCCCCCCCTCGGGGGGGGGGTGGGGGCCCGCCCCCCCCCCCCACGGAGAGGGGGACTGCGCCCTACGAAAGCCCCCTCTCCGGCCGCTTCGCGGCCACCTCTCCCCCGCTTCGCGGTGGGCGGGGAACCCAGGTCTTGAGAGGTCGGCGGGATTACACCCTCCGTCCTGCCGGACATCTCCCCAGCAAGGAGACAGCAGCCGCTTCAGTTTTCGCCAACCACCAACGCTGGAAAGGTAAGCGGATTGGGCAGCGCAAACCTGAAGCGATTGCCTCCACCTGCCCTCCACGCTGCTTGACAATCCGCCCTATTTGTTCTCTTTATGTTCACACAAAAACCTACCCTCAGGACAATGCGGCGTTCGAACCGCCGCGGGCGAACGGGCCGGATGGAAGCCAACATCCTCCACGCTGATCTGGACGCTTTCTATGCCTCGGTCGAACAGTTGCTCGACCCCGCCCTGCGCGGCAAGCCGATCGCCGTTGGCGGCGGCGTCGTCTTGGCCGCGTCCTACGAGGCCAGGGCTTTTGGCGTGCGCGGCGGCATGCCGGGGCGGCGCGCGCGTGAACTCTGCCCCGGGCTGATTTTCGTCGGCGGCCATTTCAAGGATTATCAGCGGCTCGGCGATGCGGCTATTCAAGTGCTCGGCGATTTCACCCCGGTGGTCGAGCGGATTTCCATCGACGAGGCCTTTGCCGACGTCGCCGGCTGCACCCATCTGTTCGGCCCGCCGGCCGAGATCGCGACAACCATCCGCCGCCGCGTGCGGGCGGAGCTCGGGCTACCGATCTCGGTCGGCGTGGCGCGCACCAAGCACCTGGCCAAGATCGCCTCGCAGGTGGCCAAGCCCGACGGGCTGGTGGTGGTCGATCCGCGCCACGAGCTGGAGTTTCTGCACGACCTGCCGGTCGAACTGATGTGGGGCGTCGGTCCGGTCACCAGGGAGCGGCTGGCCGGCATTGGTGTGCGCACCATCGGCGAGCTGGCGAAGTTTAACGCCCAATCGCTGGAGCGCCTGCTCGGGCCGGCGGCGGGCGAAAAGCTCAACGCGCTGGCCTGGAACCGCGATCCACGAAAACTCGAGACGCAGCGCCGGGCACTATCGGCCGGCGCTCAATCGGCGCTCGGCAGGAAACCGGCCGAGGCAAAAATCTTCGTGCCCACCCTGCTGCATCTGGCCGACAGGGTCGCCACCAGGCTGCGGGCGAAATCGCGGCCCGGCCGCACGGTGACGGTCCGCGTCCGCTTTGCCGATCTGCGCTCGGTGACGCGTTCGGTCACGCTCGACCAGCCGATTTCGGCAACCGCGATGCTGGCCGAGATTGCCGAGGCGCTGGTGCGCAAGGTGCTTGTCGATCATCCGCACGAAAAGACCATCTCGCTGCTGGCGATCGCCGTGTCGCATCTGGAGAAGCAACCTGCCCTGCAGCTGGAACTGCCGCTCGGCCTCGACGACGACCGCCGCCGCCCCGGCACCAGGAAAGGCGCGGCACTCTGGACCGCCGACCGCGCCATCGACAAGATCCGCGACCGCTTCGGCTGGGAGGCGGTCGGCTACGCATCGGTCGCGCTCGGGCAGTCGCGATCGGTTCCCGACGCGTTTCGCGAGCTGGCAGAAAAGGAATTGTAAGTAATGGAAGGCAGTAGGCAGTAGGGGAGTAGGGGAATGGCCCCTTGAATGGCTTCCTCACCACCGCCCACTGCCCACTGCCCACTGCCCACTGCCTACTGCCTACTGCCTACTGCCTACTCGCTTCCCAGCGGCGCCACGGCCGGTCCGTTCAAGGCCGTGCCATCGATTGCAAAATGCGAACCGTGGCAGGGGCAGTCCCAGCAGCGCTCGAGCGAGTTCCAGTGGACGTGGCAGCCGACATGCGTGCATGCGGCCGAGCGCTTGTAGAGCGTGCCGTCGTCATCGCGAAATGCGGCGATCTTGCTGAGCCCTTCACGGACGATGGCACCTTCTCCCGGTCGCAGCTTATCGACGGAATCGATCTCGCCAGGCGCGATATATTCGGCAAAACTCTTGATCGCCGTCGCATTCTCCGACAGGTAATCGCCGATCGCGCCTGCCGTCTTGCGCGACGGCTCGTAGAGTTCGCGCCAGGGACTTTCCTCCTTCAGAATCAGGTCTGAAATCAACAGGCCGGCGACAACGCCATGGGTAATGCCCTGGCCGGAATCCCCGGTCGCCACAAAGACGCGGCTGTCGCCAGGATTGCGGCCGATGAACCCCACATAATCGACCGTCTCCATCACCTGCCCGGACCACCGGTTGATTTCCACGCCGACATCGGGCACCAGCCTTTTGGTCCAGGCCGTCAGGGCCGCGAAACGGTCACCGGCATCATCGGCCTGTCCTGTCTTGTGGTCTTCACCTCCGACGATCAGGAAGTCGGTTCGACCGTCGCCAGGCTGAAGCCGAACGTAGTGATAAGGGTCTTCAGTATCCCAATACAGCGCATCCGGTATGGTATCGCGCGCGATCTCGAACGACATCGCGTAGGTTCGATAGGGCGCTTGCTTGGTGTGAAGCGCGACCCGATCGTTGATCGGCGAGTTGGTGGCGACAACGGCCGATCTGGCAGACACGGTAGAGCCTGAAACCGTGGTTACATGCACGCCGCCATCAGTCTCCTCGACCTTTTCGACGATAGTATCAGCATAAAGCACGCCGCCGCGCGCGCGGATGGCCGCGGCCAGCCCGCGGAGATATTTGAGCGGGTGGAAGGTCGCCTGATTGGCGTATCGAAGGGCCTGCACATCCGAAAAGCCTGCAAATGGCACGCCCCTAGTCTTCTCGACCTCGACACCGATCTTCAGAGCGGCGTCCAGTTCGCGCGTGATATCGGTTTCCTGGCTGCCGGAAGCCGGAAAGAGAAAGCCATCAAGGCGCCGGAAATCGCAAGCGATACGCTCGGTCTCCTGGATGGATTGGATACGGTCGATAGCGGCCGATTGGCTTTGGTAAAAAATCCGCGCCAGGTCCTCGCCGCGCAATTTGGTCAGCTCCGAAAAATAGTCGTCGCAGACAGATGACAGGTGCGCAGTGGTGCGAGCCGTCATGCCGCTTCCGATCCGGCCGCGATCGAGGACAGCCACCTTTTGCCCGGCGACGGCCAGTTCGTAGGCGACTGACAGTCCGGCAATCCCAGACCCGACGACCACGACATCGACCTGTTCGCTTTGCCCGAGCGGCACCGCATCGGGCACGACTTCGGTCGCCGCCCAGAGCGATACAGTCCTTTCATCGCTGACATTCATCGGCGGAGCCTCCCATCCACGATATTCGGTAACGGATGCGAGAATTCAAAGTTCCTCGACGCTTTGAATGCCGACAGAGGCGGCCCTGGTCGTCAGACCAAAAGCGTTGCGCTGCCCCAGGCGATCAGGGCGATGCCGGCTGCCCGGCCAACCCACAGGCCGGCAGGAAACAGTTTTTCCGCCAGCACCAGAATGGCGAGCGCGGCAACCCACACCAGATTCATGACGCCACCCACGAACAACAACGCCATCAGCATCCAGCAGCATCCGACACAAAACACCCCGTGCAGTGCGCCGAGGCGCAGCGCGCCAGTTGCGTGCGGACGCCAGTGGCGGGCAAGGAACGCCGTCGGTGCCCGGCAATGCGACAGGCAGGCGTTCTTGAAGGGCGAGAGCTGATAGATCCCCGCGCCGATCAGGACGATGGCTGAAAGCCAGCGGCTCTGCGAACTCATCATCGTCGCGGAAACGAAGGCTTCGCGTTCGAGCAGCCAATGCAATGCGGTGGCCGCGACGGAGAACCCCAGCCAGACCAGGAGGTAGCCTGCCATGAACACGCCGGTCGGCGCGAGCTTGTCCTGGATCTGACCCTGTGCCAGCGCATGGCGATGCACGCGCGCATAGAGCAGGATGGTCGGCGCCGCACTCGGCGACATCATGGCGATCATCATGACCCACCACATGGCGATCATCAGCGCCCAGTTCGCGGCCCCCCAGGCCCGCGGCTCCCCCGCGATGTCCATCGCGCCCCTATCCGTGCCAGACATGTTCATCGCGCTCATGCCCATGCCGGACATATCCATGCCAGACATGTCCATGCCGGGCATGTCAGAGGTCATATCGGATGTCATGTTCGGAGTTTGCAGGTGCGGGAATAACGCGAGCCTCGACACCTCCCACGCATTCATGCCGATCCCTGCGCCGGCGGCGATGTAAAGCCAGGCCAGCAGGCACAGCACCACCACGCCCGCAATCGTGATGACGCGGTCGCGTCTGAGCAGCCGTTCCAGTGGCGACCCGCCGTTCATGCGCCGCGTCAGGCCCGCACCACCCCGTGATTGTTGAGATGCAGCCGCGCGAACTGGCCGTAACTGTCCTTGGTGGTCACCTGAACCGGCCCGCTGGTTGTGCTCGAAGCGCTGCCGATCTCGGCGACCGCATATTCGAAGCCGTTCGGCAACACGATCTGGGCGCGCGAGTCCGCGCCCGTCACCTTGTTGCGGATCGGTTCGCCGACCGTTTCGATGTAGTCCTTGACGAAGATGCGGCCCCTGCGGCCGTCGACATCGAGGTCGAGATCGATCCTGGTGAAAACCGGCTCGTTCATTTTTGTCACGGTCGAGGCGTAGACGGCGAACATCGTCGCGAACGGGTCGGTGTCCTGGCCGGTCATGATGCGCAGCAGCGCGTTACGCTGCTGGTCGGTTGCCTTCTCGTCGACGAAAGCGATGGCTTCGCCGTTGCCCTCGTGGATCGCCCCGGGCCATTTGAAGATCGCGGCGATGCGCAGGCCGTCGAGAACGGTCTCGCCATGATGACCTTCATCGATCTGGATGCCGGCCACGGCATGGCAATGGCCCTTGTCGGGCAGCGCATTGAATTGACAGTTGCAGCCATATTCGCAGGTGCAATTGACAAGTTCGCGTCCCTTGATTTCCCAAGACGTCATACTGTCCTCCCTGATCTCGAAATATTAGACCATCATCATACACCTGGACTCTTCCCTCTCAAAGGCGCACCCTCAAAAAGGCGAAACCCAAGCGAGAGTTTCGTCCAAGGCTTCACATGTTTGAGATGCGCCGCTGATTGTTGACCTGTCCGGATAATCTCCGGGTGGGGCAAACGTTCATTGCGCCTATCCGTGTTCAGGCTGCGGCCCAAGGCACCTGCAGCCTGTTTCCGGATCAACTGGGAGGAAACAACATGCCTGATCTTCAACGCAGAGAACTTCTTGTTCAGGGAAGTGCTGCCCTCGCCGCAATTGCTGCTCTCTATACCTCGCGTCGGGCTTACGCTTTTCCAACACGGCCGAGCGAGGAGGTTGTTCGGTGGCTGGACCAGCCGACCGAAAATCCCGATCCGGTCGGCATCCAGAAGCAGCTTGTCTGGGAGGATCTGGATAGCTGGATAACGCCGAACGACAAGTTCTTCAGCATCTCGCATTTCAATCGACCAACGATCGACGAGAAGACATGGTCGATGGAGATCGGCGGCCTGGTCAAGAAGCCCTTGAAACTGACTCTCGCCGACATCAAGGCGCGGCCGCGCCAGGAGGTCGTTTTCACAGTAGAATGCTCGGGCAACCACGGTTTTCCGTTTTTCACCGGCGGCATCGGCAATGCCCGCTGGGCAGGGACGCCGCTCGCCCCGATCCTCGAGGAAGCCGGCGTTCTGGAAGATGGCATCGAGGTGGTCTTTTTCGGCACTGACACCGGCGAGGTCGCCATCCGCGACGTCAAGATGCAGCAGAACTTCGCGCGCAGCATGTCGCTTGCCGAAGCGACGAACCCAGACAATCTGCTCTGCTATGAAATGAACGGAGCCGCCTTGCCGGCGGCCAATGGTTTTCCGCTGCGGCTGATTGCTCCGGGCTGGTACGGCATCGCCAACGTCAAGTGGCTGGAGCGCATCGAGGTGCGCGACACCCGCTTCATGAGCCTTCTGATGGCGCGTGACTATGTCACCATCCGGGAGGAAGAGCGCAATGGCGAGACCGTGTGGACCGAGGACTCAGTCGGACGAGCGCTGATAAAGTCCGCGCCCGCGAAGGTCACCCGCAAGGACTCGGACTACCGCATCATTGGGGCAGCCTGGGGGGCACCGATCGATCGGGTAGAAGTGCAAATCGATCAAGCGCCATGGGCACCGGCGACCATCGACCGCAGCGAGGAGGCCGAACACGCCTGGAAGATCTGGTCCGTGGACTGGGCAAATCCGTCTCCTGGAGAACATACGGTGACCTCGCGCGCGGTCAGCACCACGGGACAGGTTCAACCGGCAATGGACGATCCCTTGATTGCCAAGAAACACACATACTGGGAAAGCAATGGCCAGGTGACGCGCCGCGTGCGTGTCGTTTGATAGACTTTGCTGCACGCGCGAAGGTGAAGCAGGCAGCGCAGACTGGTTGTCCAAGCAATCTTTAGGTCAGCTTGCGGAGGCAAAATAGACGCGTATCGTAGATGCCCGGAACGACCGCTTCGGTGAACTGTTGCGATTCGTCTCGTCTATTGGGGACGAGCAAGTGACGCCAGGAGACATCCAACACAGTTTGTGGCGCAGTAGAACTATTTTAGACCAGACCATCGCTCGAAAAAGAGGTCACCGGTTTTTCGAACAAAGCGATGCGCAAACAAGAAGTTACAACGGTGCGCTTGATCTCTTTTTCACGCGCACCGCTGTAGCGCCGGATCAGATCACGAAAAAATCGTCGGCCAGCAGCGTCGGCCTGTTCGTCAGCGTCGCGAGCTCTGTCATGCCGCCTGCGACGTTTCCGTTGGAATCGTAAAACAACGTACCCGTAACCTTGTCATAGACGATGTGGTCGTCGGCGTCGTGCGCGCTAGTCCCAGCGAAGAAGTACCTTGGATCGAGGGCTCCCGTGGTGGCTCCAAGCCCCTGCATTACCGAATTCTGGAGCCTGAATGCATCGGCCGTATGGTTGAAATCCGTGATGATGTCGCGGTTGGCCACTGAGAGCGGCGCGCTGAAAACGAAGAAATCGTTGCCGGCGCCACCAGTAAGCCGGTCAATGCCCAGGCCGCCCGTTAGTGCATCGTTGCCACCCCGCCCAAGCACGGTATCATTGCCTCGGCCGCCGTCCAGTTTGTTGTCGCTGTCGTTGCCGTCGAGCACATTGTCGAGGGAATTTCCCGTGGCTCCGACGTTGGCGTTTCCGGTCAGACGCAGATTTTCTACCAGCCGGCGATCGACCGCCAGTGAGTACGTGACCAAGCTGAAAATCTGGTCGAGGCCCGCTTCGTCGATGACGTTGTCCAGTACATTGTCCACATAATAGGTATCGTTGCCGGCTCCGCCATTCATCAGGTCGGCCCCGGTCCCGCCATCGAGAAGGTCGGTGCCATCATAGCCCGCTAACCGGTCGCTACCCGCTCCGCCCCTTATGGTGTCGTTGCCGGCAAGGCCGTCCAGCGTGTTGTTCCCATTGTTCCCGGTCAGCTCATTGTCGGAAGAATTGCCGCGACCATTGATAGCGCCAAGGCCGATGAGGGTCAGATTTTCGACATAGCGTGGCAGTGAATAGGTGATCGAGCTGAACACCGAATCGTTGCCCGCCGCATCGCCCTCGACCACACGGTCGAGCGCATTGTCGACATAGTAGGTATCGTTGCCTGCGCCGCCCTCCATCTTGTCGATACCGACCCCGCCGTCGAGCAGGTTGCTGCCAGCGTTGCCGACCAGCGTGTTGTCGAGTTCGTTACCCATCGCGTCGATGTCGGCAACGCCGGTGAGTGTGAGCTGCTCTATTTGCTGGCCGGACAGCGAATACGTCATCGAGGTGATGACCACATCGATGCCGGCGCCGTCAGCCTCAATGACTACGTCGAATGCGTTGTCGACGCGGTAGGTATCGTTGCCGAAACCGCCGGACATTTTGTCAGCACCAGCTCTGCCGTCCAGAACGTCATCAAAGCTGCCGCCGTTCAGGATATCCGCCGCATCCGTCCCGGTCAGGTGCTGCTCCATCACGTCCGGCGCGGCATAGGCGCGCACGTAGTCGATGACCATCTTGTAGGTGCCGGACGCCCGCTCGACCTCAAGGGGATTCATGGCAAGCGAGGCTATCATATAGAGCGGCGTGCGGAAGGACTCGCTCATTGGAAAGCGGCTCAGCTCCTTGCCGTCATAGTACACGGTGATCCAGTCCGTCGTGATTCTCGCGCCGTAGGTGTGAAACGCCCCGTCGAACATCGAACCGGGGAGGCCCGTATAGTTGCTTTCCCAAGCGTGGCTTTCCTTATTGCTCAAGTGCACCGCCTGGTGATGACCATCGGGATCGCCCCCATAGGCTTCAACGATGTCGACCTCGACGCGTGGCACAGTCTGATTGGGCGACAGCATCCAGAAAGCCGGCCAGGCTCCTGCCCCGCCGTGAAAGGCTGCGCGCATCTCGAAGTACCCGTACTCTTGCGCGAAACCCTGGCCGGCGCTGTTAACCGTTTGCATCGTCCCCGACTGCCAGACGCCGCCCACCTGCTTCATGGTAATGGTCAGCCTCCCGTCAGAGACGGAGAACGGATTCGTTGCCCCCACCGGCGACATGAACGTGGCGGCCCCATAGGGGGCGTGTACCGGCGCGAACCACTTGCCGGTGCCGTTGTTCGGCACGACATCAAGCGTGTTGAACTCGTCAGAAAAGGAGAGCTTGAACCCGGAGAGGTTCAGCTTCGATCCCTTGTACTGTCCGGTCCAATCGCCAGGAAGAGCAATCGCAGCCATTGATGGGCTCCTTGTTCTCGCAACATTTTCGCGGTTGCCCCCCAATATCTAATCGTCGATTTGTTAACGGAAGGGTAATGGAAACCGATTCCGCCGCAAATGGGGTCAGTGCGGTTATCCCCAACGTTCACGAGAAATTTGGGAGATGTCGCAAATCGGTTGACGTAGCCGGGACTCGATACTGCGTATCTTCCGATACCGTCACGCCGGGCTCGAACGTCGCCGCCAACCAGCCGCTCTTTCTCCGCCCGCTGGCGGACGACGCTCAATGCAGGCGCGACGGCCGGCCTGTCCCCTCTACCTCAACCGCAGGCGCCCTCCCGCGCAGCGGGTTCGTTCCCCGACCCTTCTCGGACCTTCGGCAGGTTCACCTATTGAACCGCAGACGGCCGGAATAACCTGGAAATCGGTCGCCAGCGTCAGTCCTTGGATGCCGTGATGACGAGCGCCGGCATGTCGAAAGCGACGGCGCCGGCTGCTGTCACGTAAGGCATAAGTGCCCGCTCGGCCTCCTCCAGAAGCCGCTTGAACTGCTCGTTGTCCAAAAGCCCGCCCAACGTCCAGACGCAGGCTCTTTCAGTCGAGATCAGCGTCTCGATCGAGGCAAAACGGACCGTTCCGCGGTGCCGCTTCACTTCGGCACGCTCTATGCCTGCCTTCGCGCAGAGCGAGCGCAGCAACTCCGCATCGCCGAGCACAAAGGGCGCCCGGAACGCGTTGGCAACGTCGCTTCCAAACAGCCGATCAAGCATATCCGCCACTGCGGCATAGCCGGGCGACTGGTCGAGCGGTCCGCAGACCGCGACGGCCAGCCGGCCGCCGGAATTGACCACGCGCATCATTTCCCGCAGTCCGGCTGCTCGATCGTCGAAGAACATCAGGCCGAACTGGCTGACTGCGGCGTCGAAGCTTTCATCCGGGAAAGGTATCTGCTCGGCGCGCCCTTCTCGCCACTCGATGCGAGTGCTTTTGCGGCGGGCAACGCAAAGCATATCGGGATTGGGGTCAAGCCCGACCACCTTGCCCTCCGCGCCAACGCGGTCGAGGGCTGCGAGCGCCAGCACACCCGTACCGCAGGCAATGTCGATCACGCAGTCGCCCCTCCCTATTCCCGCCTCGGCGGCGACGATAGGCCCCCATTGTCGGAACAGCGCTGGAACGAACAGTGAGTCGTAGATTTCAGCCGGAGTTTTCGATGTCTTGCCCCGGTAGGTCTGGACCGCCGCTTGCTCCGATCCCGGCGTTGCACCTTCAAGGAACACTGCGTTGGATCGGGTTCCGGCGACGCGAAGCGCCTTCAGCGGCTCGTATTCAGGCGATGAGTACCAGCGCTGGGCATGCTCGCCGTCGGCAAATTCGACGATGACCGGATAGACCGGCTGCCAGTCTCCTTCGACAAGGTCGGACTTCCCGCCCAGCACCAAATAGCGCCCTCCATACTGTTCAACCGTTGCAAAGACCCCTGCCAGATACTGCTCGACCTTGGCTTGGTCGGTGATTTCACGCACGTCGAAGAAGCAATAAGTAGACATGGCCGACCTCCGTTGATCGCATGGACTCCACGGGATGCGCGGTGGATATGCTGTTCGGCGCATAGTAGGCTTGGCCATGGGCACGCTCCATGACCCAGCGTCTCAATCGCTTGCCGCAGCGTCCGTTCCTGCGCCATCGCCTGGGCGGCCACCGAAAGAGGTCGTTGCCGATGCCGCACCTTCGGCCGCGCCGGACAAGGATGTGCTTTCGGATGTGCTGCGCGTGATAAAGCTCACCGGCGCGCTTTTCTTCTGGGTCGATGCCTCTTCGCCCTGGAGTGTGGAAGTGCCGCGGGCGGATTCATTTGCCCATCTCATCCTGCCGCGCGCCCAACATGTGATTTCCTACCACATCATCACCCAAGGATCGGGCTCGGTCAGCATCGGCGACGGTCCGCCGATGGAATTTGCCGAAGGCGACATACTTGTGATCCCGCATGAGGATTCGTACGCGATGTGCAGTGCGCCCGGAGTGCGGTCCGGTTTGAGCCAGGAAGATTCGCTCGATTTCTTTCGCGCCATGGCGGCCGGACAACTGCCCTTCGTGGTCAACGAAGGTGGCGACGGCCCCCTCCTGACCAAATATGTCTGCGGTTTCCTTGGCTGCGATGCACGGCCGTTCAATCCTCTGCTCGGGGCCCTTCCTCCGCTGATACGCATCCGGCGCGCGGCCGGCGCACCAAGCGACCTGCTCGACCGGCTGATCGAGCTAACGCTGGCAGAGGTGTCCGTTCAACGACCTGGCGCTGAATGCATCCGCCTGCGCCTCAGCGAGCTGATATTCGTTGAGGTCGTTCGCCGCTATCTTGAGGCACTACCGCCGGAGCAGGCCGGCTGGCTGGCCGCCTTGCGCGACCCCGCCGTCGGCCGGGCCGTTGCGCTTGTCCACGAGAATCCGGCGCGTGGCTGGACAATTGAAGAACTCGCACGCGAAACCGGCGTCTCGCGGTCCGTCCTCGCGGCCCGCTTCACGCGTCTCGTCGGCTGCCCACCGATGCAGTATCTCACGCGATGGCGCGTACAACTGGCCGCACGACTGCTCACTGATGGGCTGGCCAAAGTCTCGGCGGTCGGGCGTGATGTCGGCTACGAGTCCGAAGCGGCCTTCAGCCGGAGCTTCAAGAAGCTCGCGGGCGTCTCGCCGGCTGGCTGGCGCGACGGCCGGCGCGGATAACGGGCGGCCGGAGGCCGACCCTCCCCCTACCCCTCCACAGTGCTGATCTCGGCATCGATCAGGCACCAGGGTGCATAGCGAAAATCGCGGATCTGGACGACCCGCTCGTCCCGCCATTCGACCAGCATGAAGCCGCGCACCGCGCCGTCCGGCTCCTGCGGGTTGCGGATCAGGATCGCCGGCCGGCCGTCAACAAAACCCAGCGACAGCGCCCAGTCGCTGATGCGCTCGTAATTGCCGAAATAGGTCGACACTTCAGCCTTGCCGCGCATGCGGAGCCGGGTGACCAATTCGAGCTGGACATCCTCGGCGATCAGCGCCCTGATCGCGTCGAAGTCGTGCGCGTTGAACAGATCGACATAGCGGCGCAGCCGCCGCTCGTCATCGGCGTCGAGCCGTGGCGCGGCAGCCTGTTCGGGCTCGGCTGCCAGCAGGCGCAACTGCGCCCGCCCGCGATGCAGCGCCGCCTTGGTGGCGGCCAGCGTCGCGCCGGTCACCTCGCAGGTCTCATGCAGCGAAAGGCCGAGCACGTCGACCAGGATCACGGCGCTGCGCTGCGCCACCGAGAGCTGCATGAAGCTGCGCAGGCCGGCCGTCGCGGCGAGCCTTGAGTCGGCGCTGCCGGAAGGATCCTCGATCGTGGTCATGTCGGTCTCGGTCATGCGCGACCTTTCCCGATGGCGCCGGCGCAGATGATCCTGCACGGCATTATGCGCGATGCGAAACAGCCATTGCTCGGGCCGCTCGACCGTCATGCTGCCGTCGACCGCCTGCAGCGCCTTGACCAGCGTCTCCTGGACGATGTCTTCGCCGTCGATCACCGAGCCGGCCATGCGGGCGCAGTAGCGGTGCAGTTTTGCGCGCAACCCGGAGAGCATCGCCTCAAGCGCCGGCCGATCGAACTTCGGTTGGATCATGGCGTCCATTCTATCCGGCCTTGCTCTCCTCAAGCACACGGTAGTTGCCGATGATTTTGGCAGGCGATCGCTTGACCGGCGTCGAGCGCCGTTCCGCATGGTTTTGCGTGAACGCCTCGAAGGCCGCAAGCCCGGTCAGCGCGGATGTGTCATTTCCTTCGCCGACGACATGGACGAACTCGCCGTCGTCGAGTTCGAGCACGAGATAGCGCACGCTCTGCGGCGCCGTTTCATCCAGCGTCTCGAACACTTTTGCCACCAGCGCGCGGTTCTCTTCCAGCCCGGTGTCTTTCACGCTGTAGCGAATGAGTTTGTAGCCCATGGTTCGTCTCCTGAATGGTTGGTCTGAGCAGAAGACGTTTCGCGTTCCCGAAAAGATTCTCGCACGCTATAAATTTTTTCGGCCGCCCGGATCGACTTCCACCTGCGGACGGCTAGGCAGCAGCCATCGAGGAGCAGGAGCGACGACCATGCACATCCAGTTTGCTGAACTGCCGGTATTCGACCAGGACCGCGCCAAGGCGTTCTATACCAGGCATTTCGCCTGCAAGGTGACGGCCGACGAGAAGATGGGCGATAGCGGTTGGCGCTGGATCGAGCTGAAATTTCCCGGCGCCGTGACGAACCTGCATTTTGCGAGGCGCGCCGACGACACGCCAAGCGCGGAGCCGGTGCTGGTGCTGGTCGACGACGATGTCGAGGCGACGATCGCGGCGTTGAAGGCGGGCGGCGTCGAGATCATCACCGAACCGCAGGAGGCGCCCTGGCAGCCAGGCCGCACGGTGGCGGAATTTCGCGATAGCGAGGGCAACCGCATGGTGATCGGCAGCCAATGAGCGGGTGCAGCCGGAAAACGGCCACTTAAGCAGCCCCGGCTTTGTGCGCCAAAGCATGCCTCGGCTGGTAAAGGCCAAGCGAGCCGCCACTGGGAAGCGAGACATGCGTGAGCAGGCCCCAGCCTTCATCGGTGACCGAAGTGCATTCAACATCGTGCGATTTCAGCTCTTGGATCGTAGCATTGATGTCTTCGCACATGAGATAGACTTCGTGGCTGTCGACTTCGGCGGCCGGGTGAACGGCAATCTCGGCCGGCGGCAATGCGAAGATCAACCAGCCTTCGCCAGCATCGACTGCTGGAAAACGCAGGACATTGCGAAAAAATGCGCGGTCTGCCTCGGCATCCGTGCTGTAGATGATCATGTGTGCGCCGGAAATCATGGCTCCTTATCTCCCTGAAAATGATGCGAACAAACAAGCTATTGCCGTTGCAAACGACGTTTCCGCCCGTCGACACAGCCGCTCGATATCGGCAAGCTTCAGTTGGATATAGGTCGGCCGGGCGTGATTGCAGGTGCCGAAACCCGGCGTTGCTTCAAAGACCGACGCCTGCCAGACCTCACGCTATCAGCGGAAGAAGCTGGAGATGCTGTTCGCGCACCTGCCGCCATCACCCGGCCATCGGTTTTGAGTCGACCTGGCGCGCGTTTTGGCTCTGGTCTGCGACCGGGGCGGCTGGGGCATCGATCCGGCTCAGAATGTGATCCGAGATGCCGCGCGCGATCTCCCGCTCGCCCATGATGATCAGGTCGGCGCCGAACTTCTTGAGGTAATCCACTTCGGCATCGGAATGCGCGCGGGCGATGATCTCGAGCTTTGGATTGATGGCATGGGCTTGCTCGATGAGATTGCCGCTCTCGAACGGATTAGGAATGGCGCTGATCAACCACCGGGCTGAGGCAACGTTGGCCGCCTCAAGCAGGCCCGGCTGGGTGACATTTCCCGCAATGACATCAACGCCGCGGGCGCGCAGCCGTTCTACTATCGCTTGTCGTTCCTCGATCACCAGGTAAGGCTGCCTTGCCTTTTGCAACGTCTCCGCGACCAGGCTTCCGACCCGTCCATGGCCGACAAGCACCGCGTGGTCTGTCAGGCTGGAAGCCGCGAGTTCGGGGGTTTCGGCTCTGCCTTCTTGCGTGGCGATGGTTCGCTCTCGTGCTTTCAGCCACGGCGTCAGTCGATCCAACGCCGCAAACAGCAGCGGGTTGACGAGGATCGAAAGGATGGCTCCAGCAAGCACCAGGTCACGTCCAGCCTCTGGAAGAAGCGCGAGGTCGACACCCAGTCCCGCCAGGATGAAGGAGAACTCGCCGATTTGTGCCAGGCTCAGGCCGAGTGTCAGGGCCACGTGGGACGGATAGCCGAACATCAATGCGATGGCCGATGCGGCCGTGGCATTGCCGATGACGATGATCAAAAATGTCACGCCGACGAGCAGCGGCTGCTCGACCAGGATCATCGGGTTGAACAGCATGCCGACGGAGACGAAGAAAAGCACGGCGAATGCGTCGCGCAGCGGCAGCGTTTCCTGAGCGGCCCTTTGGCTCAACTGGGATTCGGCAAGGATCATTCCTGCGAAAAACGCGCCAAGAGCAAACGAGACGCCGAACAGCTCGGCTGCCCCGAAAGCGACACCAAGGGCGATCGCCAGCACGGCCAAACGGAAAAGCTCTCGCGAGCCAGTGTGAGCAACGTAGTGAAGGATCGGCGGAATGACACGTCGCCCGACGACAACCATGATCGCGAAGAAAGCCGCCAATTTGCCCAGCGTCAGCCCGAGCGCGCTCCAGATGGTCTGCGGCTCAAACAATGTGACCAGGTCATTGCCGTCAAGGTTTGGCCTGTTGAAATTGCCACCGAGCACGCCTGCGAAGGCCGGCAACAGCACGAGCGCGAGGATCATGGCGAGGTCCTCTACGACCAGCCAGCCGACTGCGATGCGTCCGCCATCGGTTTCGAGCTGCCGCATTTCCTGCAGCGCCCGTAGGACCACGACTGTGCTTGCAACCGACAGGGCCAGTCCAAACACCACTCCGGCTCCGATCGGCCAGCCGATCGCCTGCGTCACGAGGAGCCCGAGCATGGTCACCAGAGCCATTTGACCGACAGCGCCGGGAATCGCGATCTTTCTTGCCGACAGCAGATCGTTCAGCGAAAAATGCAGCCCTATGCCAAACATCAGCAGGATCACGCCGAGCTCGGCGAGTTGGCGCGCCAGCGCCTGGTCGGCAACGAAGCCGGGCGTGAACGGGCCAATCAAGACACCAGCCACGAGGTAGCCGACCAGCGGCGACAGCCGAAGTCGGTTCGCCAACGTGCCGAGGATGAAGGCGAGTCCGAGGCCGGCGACAAGGGTTGCGATAAGTGGCGCCTGGGGCATCTTCCCAATCCAGGTTTCCGGCCACGCTTGGCGCTCGGGTCAAGCGTTGCGCGAGCCAGAGATAATGGACCCGGGGATAATGGACTAAGACGCGGCGGTCTCAACATTTTTCGCGCGGCGAACGGAAACGCGCCGGTCGGAGCGACCGTTAGTGGCTGTCGTGCTCGCCGTGCGGATGTCCGTGGCGATGATCGGCAACCGCGTTCGCCAATCTAATATTCGCCGCCGCAAGCGCCGGCATGTGCTCGAACAACTCGTGTTCCAGCGCTGCGGTGATCTTCTGCGCTTCGCTGACCGGCAGGCTTTCTTCGACGGCGATGGCAATGTCGGCGTGCAGCCTGTGACCGATCCACCGCGCCTTGGCATCGACAATGCGCGCCTGCGGCACATGCGCGGCGGCATGGTCGATGTCGCCGATGACTTCAGGATCTATACCATCGAGCATGCGGGTCAGCACCGAGCGCGCCGACTGCCAGACGATGCCGAAGATCGCAAGCGTGATGAGCAGGCCGACAATCGGGTCGGCCAGCGCAAAACCGAGCCAGACGCCGAACGCTCCGAGGACCACGGCAAGGCTGGTCAGGCCGTCGGTGCGGGCGTGGTAGCCGTCGGCAATCAGTGCGGCGCTGTTGATTTCGCGGCCGACGCGGATGCGGAACACCGCGACGGCCTCATTGCCGAGAAAGCCGACAATGCCCGCCGCCGCCAGCCAGCCCAGATGCGTCACCACGCGTGGATTGATCAAACGGTCGATGGCCTGGTAACCGGCGACGATGGCGCTGAACAGGATGATCCCGACGATGATCATCCCGGCCAGGTCCTCGACCCGGCCCAGGCCGTAGGTGAAGATCGGCGACGGCTTGCGCCGGGCCAGCAGGAAGGCGATCCACAGCGGAATGGCGGTGGTGGCGTCACCGATGTTGTGGACCGTGTCGGCCAGCAGCGCCACGCTGCCCGACAGCGCGACCACGACCATCTGCATCGCCGCGGTGATTGCCAGGATGACGAACGACCATTTTATCGCCCATATGCCGCGGTCGGTCGTGGCAATGGTCGTATCGATGACCCCGTGGCTATGCGACCCGCTCACATGATCGTGATGGCCATGACCATGCGCGGCGTGATCGCGCGGCCCGAACCCGAACCAGTCGAGGATGCGCGCGCCGAGCACAGGCATTTGACAGCTCACAAATATTTCGCCAGTTCCTTGAGTTCCGCCAGCGAGTTGCCGCCGGCTTCCGCGGAGTCCGTCAGGCAATGCTCGATATGATCGTGGATCAGTTCGCGCTTTGCACTGCTGATGGCGCTCTCCACGGCGTGGAGCTGCTGCGCCAGGTCAACGCAAGGACGATGCGCCTCGAACATCGACAGCACCGCCGCAAGATGGCCTTGCGCGCGCTTCAGACGCTTCACGATAGCCGGATGCGAACGGTGGATGCCTTCGGACATGCCTGTTTTGTATCCTCCCGGGGAGGATGTAGTCAAATCTTGCTTGAGCCCACCTTGAGTCCATCACAAATCGGAGAAGGACGGCCAGCTGCCTCCTGCGGGCGGCGGCGGCCCGTATTATTTCGTGACCGTATTGCGCTGGAACCTTCCCCTCGCACCAGCGTTCGGGGCGCTGTATTCGCGATGCCCCTATGTCTGGGCAAACATCGTAGGCGACGGGCGAATACCGGCGGGGAGGCAAAAAAGCGTGGGTTGGGGAGGAGCATGTTGTCATGTCGAACCGTGAAATTGGAACGTCCCAAACATTGGGGCTGCGCATCGCTGATCTCAAGGCCAGGATGCGGAGCGCCCGGATTACCGAGCACGAGATGAAAATTTTTCAGAAGGTAGCCGCTGTCATGGGAGGAGATGAAGGCTCCCTGCGGATCGATGCCGACGACCTGATTGCCGCATCTTTCGTCGTCGAGGACGAGCCCAGGGCAAACTGACGATCGTGGCGCCCCCGGGCGATCAGCGTCGGGGCGCGTGCGAGGCTCGAAATGTTGGCGCTCTACGGCGCCCCCCTCTGTCCTGCCAACTTTGCCATGATGTCCGGAGGCGACCTGTCGCAACGGAGGGCCGCAGCTCACACGTCCGGATACTCCACTCGAGAAATCCAGATATCCACCCCGGCGGCTTTCTGTTAGCAAATATTCACCTCAGGTGGCGGGGAAGACCTGACTTGCCGGAACGATCACGCAAAACTATGGCGCCACGGCCGAACGCCGGCTGGCCACGCCCCTCGCCTAGCGCCGGAGCCAGTCTGCCAGGCGTCAGCCTTTGCCGTGCCCTTTCAAAGCTTGGCCTGTGCTCGCGCAAGCAGGCGGAAATTCTGGTCGCCGAAGGGCGCGTCCGGGTCGCCGGCAAAATCGTGCGCAACGGCGCGCTGCGCGTCGATCCCGGCCGCGACCGCATCGAGGTCGACGGCAGCCGCGTCGTCGCCTCGCGCAAGGTCTATCTGATGATCAACAAGCCGCGCGGCCTGGTCACCACCCGCAACGACCCGCAGGACCGCGGCACCGTCTACGACTGCCTGGCAGAACTCGACCTGCCCTTCGTGTCGCCGGTCGGCCGCCTCGACAAGGCCAGCGAAGGCCTGCTCTTGATGACCAACGACACCCGCTTCGCCCAGCGCCTGCTCGACCCCGCTTCGCACGTCGCCAAGATCTATCATGTGCAGATCGGCGCCCTGCCCGACGCGGCCCTGCTGGCGCGGTTGCGCGCCGGCGCCACGGTCGATGGCGAAGATTTGACGGCGCGGTCGATCGACATCCTGCGCAGCGGCGCCAGCACCGCCTGGCTGGAAGTCACCCTCGACGAGGGCCGCAACCGCCACATCCGCCGGCTGCTCGGCGCGCACGATGTCGAGGTGCTTCGCTTGGTGCGGGTGGCGATCGGCCGCTTGCGGCTCGGCGACCTCGCCAAGGGCAAGGCCCGCCACCTCACGGCCGAAGAACTGGCGCTGTTTCAAGGCTGAGCGAAGGCGCCGAAGCGACCCGGCAAAGCGGAACGGCAAGCCCATTGCTTCAGGTTGGCGCTGCCCCTCACCTGCCTGCCGGCATCCTCTCCCCGTATAGTGACGGGGAGAGGGCACTCTCTTCGCCGGTTTCGCCAATCACCAGCGTTGCAGAATATTCACCTAGGTCGCCGCCAGCCACTTCTCCCCGTCACTATACGGGGAGAAGTGCCCGGCAGGGCGACGAGGGGCGGCGCCGACTTCGATAATTCGTCGCCTCTAATGCGAACGCGCTATGTCCCGCCCCGCTACTCGGCCGGGACCGGGCTGAGGCCGGGATCGCCCAGCGCGTGCGGCCTGGATTCCTTGCGTGCCCGCCTGGATGCCGTTGGCGATGAAGTCGAGCCCGAGCATGAAGATGCCCAACCCGCCGATCACCGGCACGGGGATGTCCTTGAAGATATCGATGTCCATGTCACGCAGTCCCCAACAAGCCGCCATCACGGCGCGATATGAATTTCAGTTCAGGTGCTGTGCCAAGCAGCAGCCTGGTTCTTCCGGTCAGTTTGCGACGGGCCCCTGCCCTGCCCAGTATTGCTCGAGCCGCTGATCTTCGCCGATTTGCGCCGGAGTGACGCAAAGCCTGCTGGAAACATCATGGCGATCCCCGACGCGCGAACAAATAGCTAGTTTTTAGTCTTGGCAGATATCAACAGTCATCCGCCCGGCGAACGAACGTCGGCAGAGAAACAACACCGCTCACCGTATAAACCTT
Organism: Mesorhizobium sp. WSM4819; assembly: GCF_055811215.1. Taxonomy (NCBI): domain Bacteria; kingdom Pseudomonadati; phylum Pseudomonadota; class Alphaproteobacteria; order Hyphomicrobiales; family Phyllobacteriaceae; genus Mesorhizobium; species Mesorhizobium sp. WSM4819. Next base: position 47,971 of record NZ_JBVVQO010000013.1, on the reverse strand, counting down.
GGTTAACGATTGGATGACAAAGATCTTTGTGGGCGAGATTTTTATTTTTCCGCGATTGCCGCGGTTGCCTGAAGAATTGTTCGGCAGCCAATCGCTTCAGCTTTGCGCTGCCCCTCACCTGCCTGCCGGCACCCTCTCCCCGTACAGTGACGAGGAGAGGGGCGCTCTCATCGATGGTTTCGCCAATCACCAGCGTTGCAGAATATCCGCCACGGTGCGACCAGTCCCTTCTCCCCGTCACACGGGGAGAAGTGCCCGGCAGGGCGATGAGGGGCGGCGCCGACTCCGACAACTGATCCCCTTGGCACGAAGTTGCTGGTCGCCTCCACGCAGGGACAGCCCTATTTCGCGTCGTGGAAGATAATGCCGACGGTATGGCGCAGGCCGGAGCGAAGCCGGCTGACGCCGTGCCTGAGATTGACGCGGTAACTGCCTTTGCTGCCCTGCACCGGACGATTGTGGACCGCGAAGGCGACTGCATCGCCCTGGCGCAGCGGCACCACCTCGGCGCGGCTCTGCATGCGCGGGCGCTGTTCGGTCAGCACGAACTCGCCGCCGGTGAAATCCTTATCCGGTTCCGATAGCAGGATTGCCACCTGCAGCGGGAAGGCAAGATCGCCGTAGAGATCCTGATGCAGGCAGTTGAAGTCGCCAGGGCCATACTGGAGCAGGAGCGGCGTCGGCCGCGTTTGGCCCTGCTCGTGGCATTGCTTGAGGAACGCGGCGTGTTCGTCCGGGTAGCGCTGGGCGATGCCCATGCGCTCGTTCCAGTCGTTGGCGACGGCGGCAAGGCGCGGATAGAGTGCGGTGCGCAAGCCGCCGATCAGTTCTGGCAAGGGATAGCGGAAGTAGCGGTACTCGCCCTTGCCGAAGCCGTGCCGCGCCATGTGGACATGGCTGCGGAAATGGCCTTCGTCGGGATAGAGCCCGGCGATCTCCCGGCATTCTTGCTGTGTCAGCAGCTTTTCCATCACCGCGCAGCCATAGCCGCTCATCTCCTCGGCCAGTGCCTGCCAGTCATATCCGGCGACGCGCGCTTCCGCCGATCGGACCGCTGCTTCTGGAACCGTGTGTATGGTCATGGCTCTGCCTCCTCTGGCTTCATCGGCTTCTGCAATCAGATGGGTGAATCGGCGCGTGCAAACCACCCGTTTCCTGCCAAGGGGTGTTGCACAGAGCGAAGCGTCACCCGCGCCCCCCGCCCAGGCCTGTTTGACTAGCGATTTCAATGCCTCCAGCGAGGCACCGGTTCGGGTTCCTCAGGCGCCGGCTTTGGCAGTTTTGCCGCCGGACGTGGCGAGGTAGAGGACGGCGCCGAGCATGATCGTCGCGCCGAGCACGCCTGCCGACGACGTCCGCTCGCCCATGAAAAGCGCGGCACCCAACGCGCCGAACCCACTTTCGGCGCTAAGCATCACCGCCGCGTGACTGGCCGAGGTGAAGCGCTGGGCGACGGTCTGGATGCTGAAGCCGACGGCGGTCGAGAACACGCCAAGCACAAGCAATTGCGGCCAGGCGTCGATCACGGTGGCAGGCGACAGATTGCCGTGCAACAGGCCGAACGGCAGGGTGACCACCGCCGCGCCGAGGCATTGCGTCGCCATGGCGGTGAACGGACGTCCGTAGGTTTGCGCATGGCGGCCGAGTTCGACCATCCACAGCGCAAAGCAGACCGCCGACAGCATGATCGCCGCATCGCCGCGGTTGAAGCTCGCGATGCCGCCGGACAGGAGCAGCGCGCCGACCACCGACAGGCCGGCGGCGAGCCCAACGGTCGTTGTCAATCGCTCGCCGATCAGCAGCCGCGCCGCAATCGGCGTCATCACCGTCGACGTGCTGACCAGAAAGCTGGCATTGGTCACTGACGTGCCGAGATAGCCGATCTGCTGAAAAACGACCGCGACCGCAAACAACGCGCTTACCCTTGCCAGGCTGGCGCGATAGAGGCCGCCTGCCGGCTGTCGGGGTTCGGTGGCGATCAGCGGCAGGACCATAAGCCCGCCGATCAGGCAGCGCATGCCGACCGCGCTCAACGGGTCGAGATGGTCGAGAATAGTCTTTTGCGGGACATTGCCGAAGCCCCACAGAGCTGCGGCAAACAGAACAACAAGGTTGGCATGGAGCTTCGACATCGGCCTCCCCTCGCTTGGATGTCGAGGGAAGGCTGGCAGATGCCCGTTTACGGATCGCCTACGCGCTGGCATCGAGCTGTGGTGGCGAGGAACCCAGGCTGGAGCGAGGCCGCGATCCTTCACGCCCCCTCTGGCCTGCCCTCTTTGCCCCCACTTGGCATCTCCCCCACGAGGGGGGAGATCGGCAGTTTCGCCGTTGCGCGACTCTTCCAGGCCGAACAGGGCTAACGGAAAAATCAGACATTCATGGCAATGTTAAACCCGCCTGCCCGAATGAAGGTCAGGCGACGGCTGGGTGCTGGCCCATCGACAAGAAAAGGATTGCGCATGTCATCCTTGCTCAACACAGGACGTTCATCGCTTAAGCGCAGTCTGATCATGCTGGCAGTCCTGGCGTTTTGCATCCTGCCGGCCGGGGCGTTGGAGCCCGTTGATCGCCCGGAATCGCCAGACACTGTGGCCTTCAATGTTCAGAACAACGGCAAGTCGGTCCCAGTCACGTTGCGACAGCTGGAAAAGCTCGGTCTCTACCGGGTCACCACCGCAAGTCCATTTGAAAAGGGGCAGCTTACATTTGAAGGCGTCCTGTTCCGCGATGTGCTCAAGCTCGTTGGATTGGAAGGCGAGGATTCCGTTGTTCTGCGGGCGGTGGACGAATATGTGCAGATAATTCCGCGCCAAGATTGGACGGAAGGTCCTCTCCTGCTTGCCACCCGCCAGGACGGAAAATTGCTGACCCGACGCACGCAAGGTCCGACCCGGCTGGTCTATCCGCTCAACGACCACCCGGCCTTCGATACGCCAATCCACAAACCACGGTGGGTCTGGCTGATCAAGACGCTCGAGCCTGGCGGCTGATCGAGTTCCGGCGTGGCTCGAATGGCACGCTTTGGATCGAGAGGCTGGCGCGTTCCCATCACCTACGGGACCGCCATTGCGGCTGCAGCAGCCAGCTCTGCCGTCCTGATCACCGTACTGTTTCTCAGCCTCAGCAAGATCGAATATTCGCTGCCGCGGTTCGGCTTTTTCGCCATCCGCGAGTTCCACATTGCAATACGCGATGTAACCCACCTCAAAGACATGACATCGCTCGCCCAGGCAGCCCCCGGCTCAGCAGACAGCCTTGAGCAGTTATCGGCGGCGAACGACCTGGTCTACATCCGTTTCAAGCGGATCGACGGCACCGGGACAGCGAGCGAGATTCCCGCCTACGCAAGTATCGTTCCGCGTGTCGTTGACGCGGTGACACGGCTTGATGCCATGATTGCGGCCGGGCCGCCTCTCGATGAAAATATATTGAAAGAAATGGGGCTGGAACTCGAGCATCTCGTAGCGAGGATGAACGACGAATATTACAAATATGGAGATGAGATCAACGTAGATCTCTATTCGGCGGAAAAAAGCCTGAAGAGATTCAACTACCAGATTGCATTCGCTCTGGCGGTCTTGTCGCTGCTGGCGATCGGAACTGCCGTATTGCTCATCGGCCGTCGGGAAACGATAAGGAAACTGGAGTTTCTGGCCTGGCGCGACGCGACGACGGAATTGAAGAACCGTGCCTGGATGTCAGCCAACAGGGACGTGATGCTGGACCGGGCAAGGCTGGCCGGCAAGCAACTCCGCCTTTTCCTGATAGATTTGGATCATTTCAAGGGCGTGAACGATACGTTCGGTCATCACATCGGTGATCTGCTGCTGAAAGCCGTCGCCGAAATCCTGCAATCGGTCGAACGGCCCGACGAAGTTGTCGCCATCCGTTTGGGCGGTGACGAGTTCGCCGTCATGGCGATCGGGGACCGGCACGCGGCAGCCGATGCGCTCGGCGATCGGCTTCGCGAGCAATTGAACCGGTTTGCCGAACTCGCGGGCCACCACGTGCGGATGGGAGCCAGTATCGGCATGGCGTGTTTCCCCGAACATGGTTCGGATATTTCCACCCTGTTGCGCAACGCGGACAGCGCTCTTTATGTCGCCAAAGCCGAAGGACGCTCTGGCTTCGTGACGTTCTCGCCTGCAATCCTCAATCAGTTCGATATGCAGCTCGGCGAAGAAGCTGGGATCAAGCGTGCGCTTAACTGCGACGAGTTCTTTCTGGTTTGGCAACCGCAGTTCGAGCTGGCAACCGGCCGCATGATCGGCGCCGAGGCGCTTGTGCGCTGGCGCGATCCCACTTCGGGAGCGATTCGTCTGCCGATGTCATTCATTCCAATTGCCGAACGAAGCGACCTGATACTGGAAGTCGACAAGGTTGTGCTGAGCAAGGCTTGCCTGCAGGCAGCTCGATGGGCGCCACTATCTGCCGATGATTTCGTTTGCTCGGTCAATCTTTCGGGCAAAAGCCTTCAGAACGATGCGTACTTCGCCCACCTTGTTCTGGTGCTGCAACAAACAGGACTGCCGCCCTCGCGCCTGCAACTGGAAATAACGGAGGGGGTGCTTATCCAGAACAGCCGAAACGCTTTGAACATGCTGACGGAAATTCGAAATATCGGCGTCGGTCTGGCACTCGACGATTTTGGATCCGGCTATTCAAGCTTCGGCTACCTTGCCGATTTCAACCTCGATCGGCTGAAGATCGACCGATCGTTCTTGAGCGGTCTGGAAGCGTCGAAGAAAAAACAGAACGTCGTTCGAGGCATTATAGCACTGGCCAATTCCCTCGGCTTGACCGTTCTGGCAGAGGGGGTGGAAAACGAAGCGCAGCTCGATTTCCTGATTGCCGAGCGTTGTCACAGCGCTCAGGGGTTTTTCCTGTCCCAACCGATCGAAGAAAATCGGCTGACGAACCACCTGGCTGCGAGGCGAGGCAGGATGAAAGATACGGACAAGTTCAGGCTGGGCCTGTCTGCGTAGAGCGTTTGCACAGAGGATGTGGTCCTGAGCCTGAAAGCGTTGCTGCCGGCCGGCCTCCAGATGCGAAATCCTATGCGAACAAGCCTACTGCTCGATCGTAAAAATGGTCGAGAGCGCAGCGCCTGGCGGCAATCCGGGCGGCTTCAACCAATTCCTCGCGACCCGAGGCGCCGTCCTTGTAGGTTGCGATGACCACGCGCGCGATCATTTCGGCGTCCTCGTTGTCGAGCTCCGCTTCGCCGGACCGCAAAATTTCCCGAACCACACCCCTCAAGAGATCCAGTTCAATGGTTGAAAAGACGCCCATATAGGGCGCGGATTTGCACTCCACGGCCATCTGAATTCCTCCCGCCGTGACGATATCAAACACGCGACAGATTACAACTAAAGTATTAGGCGAGCGCGCGCTTTGGGAGGTGCCCGTAGGCGTTGAAACGGAATGGGATTAGTCTGCGCGGTCTCGGGCTTAAAGGACGCGGGCAAAAGAATGGATTTCAGTTCAGGCCAAGGCTATTTCCTCATCGGTGGCCTCATCCTGATCGGTGCTGGGCTGCTGATCCTTTCGCTGATCGTCAATGCTCGTGTGGCGCACAGCGTGCGCCACGACATGCGCCATCGTGAAAAGCTGCTGGAATATTATCGCAACATCTTTTCCCAGCTCGGGGTCATCCTGATCGGAATTGGCGTTTCTCTGTTCATCTTCTTTTTTCAGCAGAATTATCAGGATCAGCGCAAACGCGAAACGGAGCTCCAGCTGGTTCTTGCCAAACTGGCCGCGCGCATTGCTCGCGGCGCCGCCGTCGTCGAATACCTTGGCGAATTCGATGCGCTGCTCGATGATGGCGGTCCTTATATCAGCCCGGAACTCGGTGGAACGAATGCCGCGATCAGCGCCCACGGGGCGGAACTCGGCAAGCAGGTCGCCGAGATCCTTCTGGTTGAGCGCGACGTTGAAGTTCAAGCGTTCGAGATCCTGAACCTATCGCGCGATTTCGAAGCATCGTTCGTCGTCAACGAACTCAATCCCGCGCTGTGGTTCAACATCGTCCAGGATGAGAGCGAGATCAAATATGCCACCACTCAGCTCGCCCTCGACTACAAGGACCTGCAGGATGCGATCGGCGGAGACTCGATCGCGGTTGCGATCGCAAATCCTGAAAAGGAGGCAAAGATCAAGCAGGAGGTGCTCGACATCTTTTATGATGCCGATCTCTTGCGCCAGCGCAGCAGGAGACTTCTCGGCCGTGCGTGCTGGCTTTTCAGCGAGGGGCGCAGCTTCGTCAAGCTTGGACCGGTCGACGAGATCGAGGCCGATGCCAGGTCGCACCAGGAATGGATCGATCGGTCGAAACGCTTCCTGACGCAGTTGAAGTCGGGAAGCGGCGATTGTTTCAAATTGCTCCAGTTCAACCCGGCGCCCTGAGTTGAGAACGCGCCGGCAAGCGGCCCGCCGCCCCGCCGCGGCCTGGCCTAATCGCTGCTCATGCAGAACCGGATGACCATTCCGATCCAAGGCTCTATAACGGGCCGACAGAATTGCGATGATCAAGGGGAGACGATGCGCTACATACGTCCGCTTTCAATGGAAGATGCCGTTGGCCAGTTGGCCGGCTCGCCCGGCACCGCCGCCATTCTCGCCGGAGGCAGCGACCTCCTGGTGAGAATGAAAGGCGGCTTTATCGAGCCCGACCTGATCGTCGACATCAAGGCAATCGACGGACTGGGCGAGATCAGGGAAACGGCGGAAGGCTTCAGCATCGGTGCCGCGGTGTCCTGCGCCCTGATGGGAGAGAGCGCGGCCTTGAACAGGGAATGGCCGGGCGTCGTCGAAGCGGCCAAGCTGATTGGCTCGAAACAGGTGCAGGGTCGCTGCACGATCGTCGGCAATCTTTGCAACGCCTCGCCGGCCGCCGACAGCGTGCCGGCGCTGGTGGCAGCCGGCGCCAGGGCATCGATTGTCGGGCCAGAAGGCAGGCGCACGGTCGCGGTGGAGGCAGTCCCGACCGGGCCTGGCAAGACGTCGCTCGCCAAGGGAGAAATCATCGAGGCGATCCTGCTCGACAGGCGCGCGCCGCGCTCCGGCGATGCCTATCTGCGTTTCATTCCACGCACGGAGATGGACATCGCCGTGGTCAGCGCCGGGGTGAACCTGACGCTCGACGAGCAAGGTGTCGTCAAATCGGCCCGCGTGGCGCTGGGTGCCGTGGCGCCGACGGTGCTGCTGGTGGAAGAGGCGGCCGAGGCCCTCATCGGCAGGAAACTTGACGAAGCAGCACTTGAGCGGCTCGCCAAGGTCTGCTCGGGGGCCTGCCGCCCCATCGACGACAAGCGGGGCACGGTCGAGTTCAGAAGAAAAGTTGCGGGTGTGCTGGCCAGGCGGGCCGCCACGACCGCCTATGCGCGTACAGGAGGCAAGTGATGGCCGCAATTGCAGTCTCAACGACGATCAACGGCGACAATGTCGAGTACCTTTGCCACCCGGACGAGACGCTGCTCGACGTGCTGCGCGACCGCCTCGGGCTGACCGGCGCCAAGGAAGGCTGCGGCACCGGCGACTGCGGCGCCTGTAGCATCATCCTCGACGACCGGCTGGTGTGCTCGTGCCTGGTGCTTGGCGCGGAGACCGAGGGCCGGCGCGTCGAGACCATCGAGGGCATGGCGCACGGCGACAGGCTGCATCCGCTGCAGCAGAAGTTCCTCGAACACGCAGCGCTGCAATGCGGCGTCTGCACGCCGGGCTTCCTGATCGCGGCGAAAGACCTGCTGGCCAAGAACCCCGACCCGACCGAGGAGGAAATCCGCTTCGGCCTCGCCGGGAACCTCTGCCGCTGCACCGGCTATGACAAGATCGTGCGCGCCGTTCAGGACGCCGCAAGCGTGATGAAGGGAGCCTGACGATGAACTTCGATCCGCGCTATTCCGGACGCAATTTCGCCTCCGTCGGCACGCGTCCCATCCGCCCCGACGGCGTCGACAAGGTAACGGGCCGCGCGCGCTATGGCGCGGATTTCAACATGGCCGGCCAGTTGGTCGGGCGTGTCCTGAGAAGCCCGCACGCGCACGCCACGATCAGGAAGATCGACACCTCTAAGGCGGAGAAGCTCAACGGCGTGAAGGCGGTGATCACCGCGGCCGACCTGCCCGACCTCACCGACGGCGATGCCGCCCTGCACGACATCCTCGACAACTGCATGGCGCGCAAGAAGGCGCTCTATGACGGCCATGCGGTGGCCGCGGTCGCCGCGGTCGACGCCCGCACGGCAAGGCAGGCGCTGAAGCTGATCGAGGTCGACTATGAAGTGCTGCCGCATGTGACCGATGTCGACGAGGCAATGAAGCACTCGGCGCCCGTGCTCGACGACACCATCTTCACCGAGGGCCTTGAGCAAAAGCCCGTCAAGCCGTCCAACGTCACCAAACGCAGCCAGTACGGCCATGGCGACATCCATGAGGGATTTGGCCAGGCCGATTACGTCGTCGAACGCTCCTTCAAGACCGAGCAGACGCACCAGGGCTATATCGAGCCGCATGCCTGCGTGGCGAGCGTCAGTTCCGACGGCACCGCCGACCTCTGGGTCTGCACGCAAGGCCATTTCGTCTACCGCCAGCACTGCGCTCAGCTGCTTGGCATGGAAGCCTCCAAGCTGCGCGTCACCTCGTCGGAGATCGGCGGCGGTTTCGGCGGCAAGACCCACGTCTGGGCCGAGCCGGTGGCGCTGGCGCTGTCGCGCAAGGCCGGCCGGCCGGTCAAGCTGGTGATGACGCGCGACGAGGTGTTCCGCGCCTCCGGGCCGACCAGTGCCACCTCGATCGACGTCAAGATCGGCGCCCGCAAGGACGGCACGATCACCGCGGCCGAGGCGACGCTGCGCTATTCCTGCGGCCCCTATGCCGGCATGTGGGCCGAGCTCGGCGCCATGACCGCGTTCGCCTGCTACAATCTCGCTAACGTCAGGACGGTCGGCTACGAAGTGCTGGTCAACCGGCCAAAGACGGCGGCCTATCGCGCGCCATCGGCGCCGATGGCGGCGTTTGCAGTGGAAAGTGCCGTCGACGAGCTGGCCAAGGAGATCGGCATGGATCCGGTCGAGTTCCGGATCAGGAACGCCGCCCAGGAAGGCACCCGATCGTCCTACGGCCCGGTTTACGGCCCGATCGGCATCGGCCCGACGCTGGAGGCGGCGAAGAACCATCCGCACATGCAGGCGCCGCTGGGCAAGAACCAGGGCCGCGGCATGGCTTGCGGCTTCTGGTTCAACTTCGGCGGCCAGACCTGCACCGACCTCAACATCGGCATGGACGGCTCGGTCTCGCTTGCCGTCGGCACGGTCGATGTGGGTGGTTCCCGCGCGTCGCTGTCGCTGGTGGCGGCGGAGGAACTCGGCATCGCCTATGAGCAGGTCAAGGCGGTGGTCGCCGACACCTCCAGCCTTGGCTACAACGACATGACGGACGGCAGCCGCGGTACCTTCTCCTCCTCGATGGCGACGATCTCGGCCGCCCGCAACGCCATCAAGATCCTGCGGGAACGCGCCGCGCAGATGTGGGATGTTCCCGTCGACGACGTGGTCTGGGAAAAGGGCCACGCCATCGCCAAAGGCGAGAAGTACGGCAACCTTGCGGCGCTGTCTCTGAAGGAGATCGCGGCCGGGTCAGGAAAGACAGGCGGGCCGATCGCCGGCCACAGCGAGCTCGTCGCCGACGGCGCCGGCGTCTCCTTCGCCACCCATATCTGCGATATCGAGGTCGATCCGGAGACCGGCGCCACCAGGGTGCTGCGCTACACGGTCGTGCAGGATGCCGGCAAGGCGGTGCACCCGACCTATGTCGAGGGGCAGTATCAGGGGGGTGCTGCGCAAGGCATCGGCTGGGCGCTCAACGAAGAGTACGTCTACGGCAAGGACGGGCGGCTGCAGAACCCCGGCTTCCTCGACTACCGCATCCCGGTCTGCTCCGACCTGCCGATGATCGACACGCAGATCCTCGAGATCCCCAATCCCAACCATCCTTACGGGGTGCGGGGCGTCGGCGAGACCTCGATCGTGCCGCCGCTGGCGGCAATCGCCAATGCGGTGTCGAACGCCGCGGGCGTGCGGATGACGCATATCCCGATGTCGCCGCCGCGGATTCTTGCTGCGATCGAGGCGGAACGGGGAGGCCGATGGTCGAAGTAACGCTCTGGGGATCGCTCGGCGCAATCGCCGGAGGCAAGAGCAAGCTCGAGATCGAGGCAAAGGATATTCGGGAGCTGTTCAGGAAGCTGGCTGAGCAGTATCCCGGCTTCGAGCCCTACATCGACCGCGGCATCGCAGTCGCCATAGACGGGGTTATCTATCGCGACACCTGGTCGAAGGAATTGCCGCAGGGGGCGGAGATTTTTCTGCTGCCGCGGCTGGCTGGGGGGTGAGTGGCACCACCTCACGGCCAAGCCCCAGCCTGTAACGGCTCTCTGTAGCGATCCTTCGCGCCCCCCTCTGTCCTACCGGACATCTCCCCCACTTGGGGGGAGATCGGCAGCTTCGCGGACAGCGTCCTTTTTGCAAGGTTGGTGGTTGGCGAAATCATTGGTGAAGGCCAATCTCCCCCCTTGTGGGGGAGATGTCCGGCAGGACAGAGGGGGGCGCTGTCCCTCCACGATCAAAGGTCCTGCACCGCAGCAGCGCTCCAAGGTAACGGAATGGATCCCAGGGTCTGCGCCGCGTCGCTTCGCTCCTTGCTCCGCCCCAGGATGCGAAGGCGCAGGGGAACTAATCACCGACGCGCTTCAGTGTGCCGAGATTGTTATCGTCGAGAAACTCTATCGTCATGGCCGACGCCTTGCCGTCGGGGCCGATGTCGAAGCCTACGCCCGAGGGCCTGTCCGGCGTCTCGGCGTCCGGGAAGGTCAGGAAGAGGTCGCCGTCGAAATGCTTCAACGAATAGGACCGGGTGCCGGCTGGCCCGACCTTGAGTGCAAGAGCGTCCCCCGCAGTCGATACAACCGCATCGCCGATGAAGTCGTTGGAGTAACGGCCCGCATAGGCGCTGGCCGGCCGGGCCGGACTTGCCGGAGACGGTGGCGCGGCATAGGTGGCCTTGGCCGCCGCGATTGCCGGGCCGAACAGGCTCGCATAGGCATCGTCCCATGCCTTGACCCAGTCCTTCTCGACTCTTCCGTCAAAGGCGAGATCGGCGAAGCTCTCGGACAGGCCTTCCGGCACGCCTGTCGAAAAGGCATTGGCGACGATGACGATGCCAAGCTTCTCCTCCGGGAAGAGCGTCACCAGGGTGCGGGCGCCGACGCTGAAGGCGCCGGCATGGCCCCAGCTCAGGCCGTGACGGCCGAATTCGACATTCCAGCCGAGGCCGTAGAAGGACGTGCCGCCTGAGACGGGGTTCTTGCCCCGTTCCATCAGCGGAACATGCGTCTGGTCCAGCGCATCGGCCTTAATGAGCGTCTCGCCGGCATAGACCCCATTGCCGAGCACGAGGCGCACCCATTGCGAGAGATCGCGCGCCGTGGAGCTGACACCGCCCGCGGGCGCCTGCGCATCCGGATTGCGCTTTACCTTCGCGGCCCAGACGCCGTCGATCTTGACGTGGAGCGCAGCGCGATTGGCATGCTTGACGAAGTCCGCATGACGGGAGCTGGTCGAGGCCATTTTAAGCGGACGGTGGAGCTTCTCCTCGGCGATCTCCTCGCAGGACTTGCCCGTCGGCTTCGCGGCCGCGACGGCACCCTCGGTCAGTCCGAAATTGCTGTAGGAGTAGCCGGCGCGAAAGCTCGACGATGGCGACACGAACCGCAGACGACGCAGGATCTCCGCGCGATCGTAGCCAATGTCCTCAAAGTCGTCTCCGGCGGTGCCGGGAAGCCCGCTGCGGTGCGAAAACAGGTCGCGTACCGTGAGTTCACTGGTCGGATAGGGCTCGGCGAGCCGGAAGGTCGGATCGAGATCGACTATTTTCGCATCCCCGGAAACGATGCCCTCGCTGACCAGCGCCGCCACTATCGTTGCCGAGACCGGCTTGGAGAGGGAGGCAATCTGGAACACCGTGTCGGCGTCGACGGTCTCCGGCTTGCCGGCCTCGCGATGCCCGAACCCCTTGAGAAAGACCACCTCGTCGCCATGCACGACCCCGATGGCGAGACCGGGTACGGCACCGTCCGCGACGACACCTTCGGCGAGCAGTTCGAGCTTCGACAGGGCGGCAGTGATCCGGTCGGGCGTAAGGCTGTCGGCCGACACCGCCTGCGGCGAAAGCACCATGACGGCGATGAAGGCCAACGTCCCCCAACGGCGGAAATTCCGACCCAACCGCACGCTCGAGCTCCTCCCCTGCAAGCACTGTCATACTACAGGCCGACGCAGGGAAGGCCAGCCCTCGCCTGCGCGATACAGCAAAGTCCGCTGCGCGACGCCAAGCGGCCAACCCCGAAAGCCAACCGGTCAAAAATATCGAACGGACCATCGCTCGGCGGCGACGACCGTCATGAAGAACCCGAACGACAACAGCGATGAGAGCACGATAGCGGCGTCGAGCCGGTCGGACCAATAGTTAAGGTCGCGTCGACGATCGTCGCCAAGACCTAGTCGGACGCGATCCATTCGCCAACCGCGGTCGCATCGCGGCGGTAAGCCGCCGGAGGCGGCGCCTAGTGGTGAAAGCCTGACGCTTGCTACCCGACGCGTAAGGCAGCTCAGGGTGGAAAGTTCACGTTGCCATCATCGATCTGAACTGACAGGAAGCGCCAATTTCCGACATTGGCACTCAGTCGCTAACCGACCATTCCAGAGGTTCCGGTGAGAGCCTGGCGCACGGGCAGCCGTCACTCCTCCGGCAAACCCGCGAAGCGCATGTCCTTGATCCAGCGTTCGAGGCTTCCGGGGGCGGTCCATATCTTCTCCCACTTCCTGCGTTCTTTGCTGATGGATTGGCCGGGAGAGTCTTTGAGGAAAACCGCAAGCGCTTCCCTTGCCTCCCGCTCGTTTCCCAGACAAGCGTGGATCCCCGCAAGCATTCGGTGTGCGCCTGTCGGGATTCTGGACATCTTCCGCATCGCCGCCAGCGCAGCCCGGCAATCGTTCTTTTGCCAGAGCGCCCAGCCCATCTGCCAGTGGAGCAAATCAGAGTGAAACGGATCGATGCCCTTGGCTTGCTCGATCCGATCGATCGCTTCGTCGATGCGGCCAATATACAGCAGCGGGTCCGTACTGCCGTGAAGGATGCTTGAATTGCTCGGATTCAGCGCAATTGCCTGATCGAACTGTGCAAGGGCCTGCTCGATCTCTCCGGCTTCGGTATGGATGCGGGCGCGGATATGATGTGCCTCGGCATCGTCCGGAGCGAGCAGGATTGCCTTGTCGGCGTACTCGGCGCCACGCTTCAAGGCCTCGTCCCGGTTATGTTCCTGCTCGTGCCACCCGAATGTCACATCATGGCGATAGGACCAGGCCAGCCCGATATAGCCGAACTGGGCGTTTGGATCCGCTTCGATCGCCTTGAGGCTCAGTTGCCGCACCAGTTGGTTCCCCGCGGCCGTGAAAGCACTGCTGCGCATCTCGGCAATCGCCATCAGGTGATAGTGGAGCGCGCTGACCTGCGCGGCGTCGCTCTTTGGCAGGGGGCGCTGGATCCTGCGCCCGACCCGATCCGCAAGCGTGCGGATGATCTCCTCCTGGACGACGAAGAGGTCACCGATCTCGCGGTTGTAGGTGTTAGCCCACAGATGCGATCCGTCATCCGCATTCAGCAACTGGGCGGTCACTTGCAGCCGGTCTCCGATCTTCTGCTGGCTGCCTTCGAGCAGGTAGTCGACGCCGAGTTCATCTCCGATCTGCCTGGCGTCGGTGGGCTTGTCGCGGTATCTGAAACTCGAGTTGCGGGCGATGACGGCGTAAGTCTTGCTCCGCGAAAGCTCCGTGATGATCCCCTCGGCGACGGCGTCGCTGAGATATCCCTGATCCGCGCCGGCACTCATGTCATCGAAGGGAAGGACCGCAATCCTCGGCATGTCGCTCACTGTCGCCGACGGCCAGAACCGCCAGGTCGTCCCGGCCAAAACCAGAATAAGGGCGAGCACCGCTGCTCCTGCCCAAACCCAGCGCGGAGGCGATGACCGCGTTGGTTGGCGTGGGGCTTGTCCCTCAAGGATGACGCGGAAGGCCTGCACCGGTTCGGCGATATTCTTCACCTTCTGCTCGCCCATCGGCTCGAAGCCGAACGCCAGCTTCCTCTCAACCTCCCTGGCGACCTTTGCCGAGACACAGATGCCGCCTGGGTCGGCCAGCTGCTGGAGCCTGGCCGCGACATTGACGCCCTCGCCATACCGGTCCTCGCCCTCGACGATCACTTCGCCAAGATTGATCCCGATCCTGACCCGGATCCGCTGGTCCTCGGGAACGGCGGCGTTCCGTTCCGCCAGCCCGCGCTGCAGCGAGACGGCGCATTCCACGGCGTCCACCACGCTGCCAAACTCGGCGAGCATCCCGTCGCCCATAAGCTTGAAAATCTGGCCGTGATGGCGGGCAATCTCGGGCTCAAACAGATCCTTGCGTCCGGCACGAAGGCGCTCGAAAGTGCCCGCCTCATCGCGCTCCATCAGAGTCGAATAGCCCACTACATCTGCGGCTAGAATCGCGGCAAGCTTGCGGTCCATTGTTGGCCTGGCCCCGGCGGATCATAGTATTCCGATAAGAAACTGACCTCACCAGTACTCAGCAAATCGCTACTTTCCGCGCGTTCTTTGATGGCTGATGCGGCGACGGTTGACCAATTTCGTATTCTACCACATTCAAGACATTCGAGCTTACCTGCCGGAATGGCTCGTTTGGGTCGGTTCTTGCCGTCCACCGGCACCAAGCGTCAGACTTTCACCACTAGGTTCTGTTGACAAAGTGCATCGGAAGACAGGCCATAGTTCCAGCACATTTTGCTAAGCAGGCTGGCATGGGACGTGAGTTCATCCATGACGCTGGCAAAGCGCTTCTCAGTTTTCGTTTTTTTGTTGCATAGGACTTTCTACGCCCGAACGCGGGTTCGGTCATCACCTGCCAATATAGGCGGCTAGTTCGTCCGGCGTCCCATTTGGGAAGGCCTGTTTTAGAAAATTCAAGAACGCCGACACTCGCGCGCTGAGTAGCCGCCGAGATGGGTAGAGCGCCCATAGAGCGATCTCGGGGCCGTCGATATCCCCCCATAGTACCAGCGTGCCGTCAGCCAAGTCGTGGGCCACCAACGAAATGGGAAGACGTGCTGCACCGACGCCGGCTCGCACCGCATCCCGGACCATGATGAGCATCGACAAAGCGAGGACAGGCTCGATTGCAATTGTTGACCGGCCACCTTGTGTCTTCACGTGCCATGTTTGCCGATCGCCCGCCCAGCGCGCGACGCCAGGAGCGGCGAGTCCACCACTCGCGCGAGGAAGGTCAGGGCTCGCCACTACGACCAGGCGGTCGCGGAGAAACGCCCGTCCAACCAGGCTTTCGTCGGGATCTGGATTGACTCGGATTACCAGATCGTAGCCTTCCTCGATCATGTCAACAGGCCGATCCTCAGTCGTAACCTCCAGCCTCACCTCCGGATATTTAAGGGCAAACCCCGCAGCAATCCTCCCCATTGCGGTCTGAGAAAAAAGCAAAGGTGCGCTAATCCGTAATCTGCCCCTGGGTCTTTGACCGCCCGAGGCAATCGCCGAAGCCGTCTCGTCCAGTTCGGCAAGCAGCGCCCCTGTCCGCTCGAAGAGCGCCCGTCCTTCTTCGGTGAGCTTCAGGCTACGCGCACCCCGTTCAAACAGGCGCAGATCAAGGCTGCTTTCCAATTCTCCAACGCGCCGGGACAGGGTCGCCTTAGCCCGGCCGGTGGCCCTTGCGGCTTTGCCGAAACCACCGTGGCGGGCAACGAGATTAAAATCGGCGAGGGCAAAAAGATCCATGTGTGTTCCACCAGCGAGACGGTGCGTCTAAAATTTCAGCCTGTTGGACGCTCAGTGAGCCACACATATTGGCCGTGTCAAGCAACCCAACAGGAGAAATTTCATGACCATTCTCGTTACCGGGGCCACAGGCAATATTGGCCGCCAAGTCGTCGAACACCTCGTCAAGCGCGGCGCTGATGTACGTGCTCTCGTCCGCGATCCGTCGAAAGCCAACTTCCCGGCAGGCGTATCCGTCGTGCAAGGCGACTTTCTCGATGTCGATTCGCTGCGCAAAGCCATGTCTGGAGTTTCCACTCTGTTCCTTTTGAACGCCGTAGTTCCGGACGAATTCACCCAAGCTTTGGTCGCGCTGAACGTCGCCCGATCGGCCGGTATCGAGCGGATCGTATATCTATCGGTGATCCACGCTGACGGCTACGTGAACGTGCCCCATTTCGCTGGCAAGTTCGGCGTCGAGCGAATGATCGAGCAGATGGACTTCAAGGCTACGATCTTGCGCCCAGCTTACTTCATCCAGAACGATCTGATGATCAAAGACGTCATCACCGGCTATGGCACCTACACAATGCCGATCGGCGACAAGGGTCTCGCCATGATCGACGTCCGTGATATCGCCGAGATCGCCGCCCTTGAGCTGCTGCGCCGTGAACAGGCCGCAGAGCCGCTTGCGATCGACTGGATCAACCTCGTCGGTCCAGAGACACTGACTGGGGCGGACATCGCCGCCATCTGGTCAGAGGTGCTCGCCCGCCCGATCAACTACGGCGGCGACAATACCGAGGATTTTGAGCAAAATCTCAAGCAGTTCGTGCCCGCCTGGATGGCCTACGACATGCGTCTGATGGGCGAGCGCTTCTTCACCGACGGGATGCTGCCTGGGGCCGGCGACGTCGAGCGCCTGACTGCCCTGCTCGGACGTCCACTGCGGCCATATCGAGCCTTCGCCTCGGAAACCGCTGCCTCCGCCTGACGGAAGCGCAGCTCCTGTCTGATCACAAGGACTGTCATCATGATTTATTCCACTGCCACAGTTCCGGTGAACCCGGAAGGCGAAGTCCCATTGACGCGCGCTCAAGTGTGGAAGGGTCTCGAGCTGAAAGCACGCGACGCCCGCATGTTCCTTGTCACGGGTCTCTGCACCCGTTGCGACGTTGTGGAGGAAAGCGCTACCCACTTCGTGCGTGAGGCCACGATCGGTGGCCACGACCTGCGCGAAATCGTCACGCTCGAGCCGGAAAGCAAGGTCACCTTCTTCCAGGCATCCGGTCCGCGCGAGGGAGCGATTGTCAACGAACTGTTCGAAGATGGAGAAGGCGCACTGCAGCTTCGCTTCTACTGCTACATTGGCCTGCGCGGCAAAGAGCCAAACGGTCGCGAGGAGCAGGCCGAGCAGGCTCAGTTCGCCAGCGAAAACGGCTACAAGGCCGCCCTGCTGTCGACGCTGAAGCGGACCCGCGAACTGCTCGCAGCGGGAAAGCTCTAATCATCGCCAGAAACACAAGCAACAGGGCGGCTCTCAAGGAGGCGCCCTGCCTTCGCGGGAACAAATGATGCTACGTCCGTCGCCGACGCGTTCAGCCGCCTCTAACGGTATCGAACCGACCACCGCTCAGCAGCAACGACGGTCATGAAGAACCCGATCGACAACAGCGATGAGAGCACGATGGCGGCGTAGAGCCGGTCGGACTGGTAGTTGAAGGTCGCCTGGATGATCAGCGCGCCGAGACCTTTGTCGGAGCCGATCCACTCGCCGACGATCGCGCCGATCACCGCGGTCGCCGAGGCGATCCGCAGCGAAGCGAAAAGCATTGGCAGCGCGCGCGGCAGGCGCAGGCGCCAGAATACTTCCCAGCGCGTCGCCGACAGCACGCGGAACAGCTCGTGCTCGCTGGGGCTCGCCGATTCCAGACCCCGGATCATGTTGATGAGCGTTGGGAAGAAACAGATCACCGCCGCGATCACGATCTTGGGCAGCATGCCGAGGCCGAAGATGAGGATGACGACCGGGGCCAGCGCCAGCACCGGGATCGTATTGAAGAACAGCACGACCGGAAAATAGGCCGCCTGCAGCGTACGGCTGTGAACGAAGACGACCGCCAGCAGCACTGCGGCGAGGTTGCCGAGCACGAAGCCGGAGAGCGCCTCGATGGCCGTCGGCCAGAGGTTCGACAGGAGAAGCGATCCGTTCCCGGCAAACACGCCCGCTATCGCGGTCGGCGTCGGAACGATGTAAGCGGGCACGCCGGCGAGCGGCAGCAGGAATTGCCATGCGAGAATAAGCGAGCCGGCGCCGAGGATCGGCAGCGCAGCCTGTGCGAATGGTGAAAGCGCGCCCTGGTTCACGACGCCGCTCCGAGGGCGGAGCGCATCCTGGCCATTGCCGCGACGATCGCCGGATCCTCGCGCGAGCATCTGTTGTCCGGCCCCTTCAGCGGACGAAGGTCGTGGTCGGCGACGATCCGTCCGGGGTGCGCTGCAAGCACGATCACGCGCTGCCCGAGATAGACGGCTTCGGCAATGGAATGCGTGACGAACAGCACGGTCGTTCCGGTTCGCCGCCAAAGGTTCAGCAGTTCGTCGTTGAGGCGATCGCGGGTGATCTCGTCAAGCGCGCCAAACGGCTCGTCCATCAGAAGCAGACGTGGCTCGCCAAGCAGCGCCCGGGCGATAGCCAGCCTTTGGCGTTGTCCGCCGGAAAGCTGATGCGGCAGGCGCTCACCAAGCGCCGACAGCCCGACGAGTTCGAGCAGCTCGTCGGCGCGGTCGTCTATCATGCGCGACAGGCTGCGGCGGCCGACCTGGATCGGCAGCCGCACATTCTCGCGCGCCGTGCGCCACGGCAAAAGGGTCGAGTCCTGGAAGACGAAGCCCACACCGCGGCCGGAGCGCACCGCCGACGGCGTTTCGCCCATCACGCGTATCGTGCCCGCGAGTGGCGCCAGCAGATCGGCGACAACCCGCAGCAACGTCGACTTTCCGCACCCCGAAGGCCCGAGGATCGACAGGAATGTCCCGGCCTCGACTGTCAGTTCGAGACCGGAGATCACCGTCACGGGCGAGCGCCGGCCGGGATAGCCGACGTCGAGCCCGGAGGTTTCGATGGCCGGCGCGGCCATCAAGAGGCGGGCGTGCCGAGCTTCGGCCGTTCAGCCGCAGTGAGTTCGAGAAGCTTCGTCGTATAGACGTCCTCGGCCTTCGGCCTGCCGTTCGGGTATTGGCCAATCTGGTCAAGCAGCGCGATCTGGCTCTCGATCGAGGCAGGATCGAAGGTGCCCCATCCATCCTTTTTCGTGTTGTCGTCGAACGACAGTTTCAGCACCAGGGGGATCGTCTTCTTTTCCCAGCCCGCGTCGATCTCGGGATAGGCCGCGACAAGCTTGTCGACCGCCTGCTCGGGATTGGCATGGACCCAGCCCCATCCTTTGGCCACCGCGCCGATGAATTTCGCCAGGGTCGCGGAATCGGATTCGATGGCGCTGTCGGTCGCGAAGTAGACATTGGCATAGGACGCCAGGCCGAGCTCCGACAACAGCAGATCGATGCGATCGTCACCGACGACGCTGAGCGCCTGCGTGTTGGTGATCCAGCCGCCGATCGCATCGACGTCGCCACGAACCAGCGGCGCCTTGTCGAACCCGACATTGACGATGGTGACCTCGGAAGGGTCGATCTTGTTCTTCGCGAGCATCGCGTCGATGGCAAAGCGCGCGGTCGGCTGCGTGCCGATCCGCATCCCCTTCAGATCCGCCACCGACCGGATCGGCTTCTCCGGTTTCGACGTCAGCGCATAGGGCCCGGTGCGATAGCCGCAGGCGATTATCCTCACCGGAACGCCGCTCGCCCGCGCGGCATAGAGTTGAGGCGATTCCGAGAATTGGCCGAGCTGGGCGGCACCGGACACCACTGGCGGCACGGTGGCGGCGTTCGGCCCGCCGGGGCTGAACTCCACTTCGAGCCCAGCTTCGCTGAAGTAGCCATTGGTGACGGCTGCGACGTCGCCGATCTGGCCGTTCGACATCAGCCAGTCATACTGGACGACGAGCTTGGCGGCTGCCGAGGCGCTGGCGCCGAACAGCTGAAGTCCCGGCCCGAAAGCCGCCAGGCCGGCGGCGCCGGCCTTCAGGATCGATCTGCGATTCCACTGCGATGCGTTCCCACTCATCTTCTTGCTCCTTTGTTGGACTGCTTGCATGCGGCGCGGCCCTTTCTTGCGGGGCCGTCGCGATCCAATCACACTTGCGTGTCGTGATAGTCGCCCGGTCCCGCGCCGGTCCAGGCATAGAGTTCCCACAGCGTCCCGTCCGGGTCGTGGAAGTAGGCGCAACGCGCGTTCCAGACATAGTCGCCGGGCGGCCCGACGAACGGCACGCCCTTGTCCGACAGTTCGGCGTAGAGCCGGTCGACCTCGCCGGCGCTTTCGAGTTCCATGGCGACGCACGCCTTGTGCGCCTGCTTCGGTGAGCGGACATTCGAGACGCCGCAGTGGCGATTGATGTGGTCCAATTGCCATGCGGCGAGCGTCACGCGCTCGGAATGAAAATCGACAAAGCCCTCGGCGCGGCGTCTGATCCGGTAGCCAAGCTTCTGCGTGTAGAAGTCGATGGTGCGGTCGATATCCTCTACGAGCAGGCAGATATCGGTGATTGCCTTGGCCTGCCCGAGCGACATGGTCATTTGCCTCGATTGATCGCGGTGAGCTCGACGCCTACGCGCGATGCGGCGCCTTCGATGTGCCGGCGCATCGCCTCGCCGGCAGCCTGTGGATCATGCGCGGCGAGCGCGTCGTAAATCCGCACGTGCTCGGCGACGTTGACCTCGACCAGGTCGTGGAGCGGGTTGGTGAGGCGGGCATAGTGGATCGACTGGCGGATCTGCTCGCAGACGAAGGAAATGAAGGTGTAGATGTAACTATTGCCGGTCGCCCGGGCGATCGCCCGATGGAAAAGCAGATCGGCCTCGATGCTGCCATCCTCCCAGCGCTCCTCGCCGCCCATGCGGTCCAGCGCAGCCTTGATTGCGTCAAGATCATCGGATGTACAGCGCGCCGCGGCCAGCGTGGCGGACTCGGTCTCCAGGATGCTGCGCAGCTCGAAGAGCTGCTCCATGTTGCGCTGGTCTTTCAGCGCCTCACGGTCGATCCGGATGGCGGTCCGCTGTTCCGGCGCCATGACGAATGCGCCTACGCCCTGACGCGCCTCGATCATGCCATCGGCGCGAAGCTGCGCAATCGCTTCCCTGACAACATTGCGGCTGACGCCGAACTTGTCGGCGAGCTGGCTTTCGGTGGGGAGCCGGGCTCCCGGGATGATGTCGCCGCCCTCGATCTCGCGGCTCAGATGCGAAGCGACGCGATGCGGAAGCGCCTCCACGCTGCCGATGATGGACGAACGCTGCTTCATGCGGCTTTCCCCTACAAATCGCCCGGACCAGGCATGAGACACGCGGGATTGAACAGGCCTGCCGGATCGAAGGCTGCCTTGATCGCGGTATGAAGCTGCCGTTCGCGTTGCGACAGGCCGGCCCAGAACACGTGACTGCGGCTGCGACCGACGCCATGTTCGGCACTGAACGAGCCGCCGAGCGCTCCGACCAGCTCGTAGAGCCGGGCCAAAACCGCCTGCCCCACGGTCCTCGCTTCGCCGGGCTCGCAATCGATCGGAGGCAGCACGTTGAAATGGATGTTGCCGTCGCCCGCATGGCCATAGGTCAAGGATGCCCAGCCAGGCCAGTCGCGCACAATGCACGCGCGTGCTTGCTCGATCAGCGTCGGCACCTGGCTGAGACGAACCGAGAGATCGGTGCGGACATGAAAGCCGCGCCGCGCCTGCCCCTCGACCAGGCCCTCACGGATGGCCCAGAATGTGGCGGCCTGCGAGCGGCTTTGCGCGACGACGCCGTCCCTGATCAGGTCGGCCTCGAGGGCGCGCGCCAGCATCGTTTCAAGAAGGCCGCCGGCATCTATCCCTGGCCCACAGGCGAGTTCGACGATCGCGTGAACCGGACATTCTCGCGTCAAGGGCGAGCGCAGATTCGGATCGATGAGATGGACCAGCGGCAGGCACTCCTCGCCGATGACCTCAAACGCGCTGAGAAGGTCGGAGCAGAGATGTCTTGCCATCCGGAACAGCTCGCACGCCTGGCGGAAGCTGCCCAGTCCGACATAGGCGGTCTCGACCTGCGTCGGCCGGGGCGAGAGCCCTACTTCGACGCCGGTGACGACTCCCAGCGTCCCTTCCGAGCCGATCATCAATTGCTTCAGGCTGTAGCCGCGATTGTCCTTGCGCAGCCCGTTCATGCCGTTCCAAAGGGTGCCATCCGGCAGGACCGCCTCAAGCCCGAGCACCAGGTCACGCGTCATGCCGTAGCGCAGCACATTGATGCCGCCGGCATTGGTCGCGACATTGCCGCCGATCGTGCACGATCCCTGTGCGCCAAGCGCGAGCGGGAAGGTCATCTCGGATGCTTCAGCGGCGTCCTTGACGTCCTGCAGCACGGCCCCGGCATCCGCTTGCAGCGTGAAGTCGAGCGGGTCGACGCGGCGTATCCGATTGAGACGCTCAAGCGACAGCACTGCGTAGTCCGAATTGTCTGGAATGGCGCCACCGGCAAGTCCGGTATTGCCGCCTTGCACGACGATTGCGACACCGCTCTGCGAGCACCATCTCACAAACGCCTGGACCTTTTCCACCGATCCTGGACGCACGATGAAGCGGGCACTGCCGCGCCTGTCGCGGCCCCAATCGAGGAGGTAGCGCTCTGCCTGGGGCGACCGTCCGTCTATCAGCGCATCACCCGCCAACTGCGCAGGCAGCTCAGCAATTGCGCCGGAAGCTTCGCGTTGATAGGGGCGATCCGTGATCATCGGGTCGGATCATACGGTCATCCTACAACTTCGCAAGTCCCTATTCTCTCGGTTGCCGTCATCACTTCGGCGCGCCGAACTCCGCGGCCACTCGCAATCCACGCCCGCGCCTGAACTGTTCCCCCTCGAAAAATGCTACTTTATAGCCGGCCGGAGCCAATGCTTTAACGTGGTCGCCTGGAACTGTTCTTTATCGGCCTGAACCTGTTCCAGATCTTCGCCGCCTCAAAGGCGAGTCGGTCAAGACCAGCGGAACATCTCGGCTTTGACCTTGGATAGGAACCGAAGCTCGCTCCAATCGAAGCCGGCGCGGTGACGATCTGCTCCGAGGTTCGCCTGCCCCTCTAACAAGGGATGCCGGTCCCCTTCTAATAAGGATTGTGTCGAATACATTTCGCTGATTAGCTGCCTTGCGTAAATCGGGGACATGAAGGACGGCAAGGCTTCGCCGGCCGACCCGACCTATACCGGCCTTGACATTTGCACGCCGGAGACAGCGGATACCTGCATCGCCAAATAGTGCTCCAAATAGCGTTAATTGGGCGGGAGCAAACTCCCGCCCGTTTTCATGGCCCGGCCTTTTCCTAGGGGATTATCAATGTCGGAATTGTTCTCGCTTAACGGCCGTGTCGCGCTGGTCACAGGTGCTTCGCGTGGTCTCGGCTTCGCCATGGCCAAGGCACTTGCGGAAAACGGCGCGACGGTGATCGTCAATGCCCGCGATCCGGCGGCGCTGTCGGCGGCGGCCGAAAGGATCGGTGCCGAAGCCCTGCCGTTCGATGTCACCGACGCGGCGATCTCGAGGGCGTCGCTCGAAGGGATCGTCGAACGCCACGGCCGCCTCGATATTCTGGTCAACAACGCCGGCATCCAGCATCGCAGTCCGTTGGTCGAATGGCAGGACGAAGATTTCGACCATGTGATTGCCGTCAATCTTTCGGCCTGCTTCCGTCTGATGCGCGATGCGGTGCGCCTGATGCTGCCAAACAAGTTCGGGCGCATAATAAACACTGGATCGGTTGCAGCGATCCTTGGCCGTCCCACCATTCACGCCTATGTGGCGGCAAAGGCGGGCCTGCACGGGCTGACACGCTCGACCGCCGCTGAACTGGGCCGTCACGGCATCACCGTCAACGCGATCGCCCCCGGCTATTTCGCCACTGAGCTCAACACCGCACTTATGAGCGATGAGGCCTTCACCAAATGGGTCGAGGCACGAACCCCAGCGGGCCGCTGGGCCCAGCCTGAGGAACTCGGCGGAGCCGTGGTGTTTCTCGCCTCAGACGCTGCCGCCTACGTCAACGGCCATGTGCTGGCCGTTGACGGTGGGCTATCGGTTTCACTCTGACCGGCGAAGTGCTTTTCAGAAAAAAATTTCAGCCAGGCAGCGCTGCGAAATCTGCGAAGACCGGCTGCGTCAGCCGATCCCATAGACCAGGCTTACGCGCCCATTCGTGAGCTGCTGAACCTTCCGCAGTTCAAGCCCGCGACGATTTTGCGTTGCTCCAAACAGCGCCTTCCCTTCGCCGACGAGCAGTGGGTAGAGGATAAGCCGCAGTTCATCCACGAGCCCGGCATCGATGAGGCTCGCGGTCATTCGCGCACCGCCCATGAGATAGATATCCTTGCCCGGCTGCTGCTTGAGGCCAGCGATGACTTCGAGGCTCCGAACGAAGCGCGTCTTTGGCCAGGCCGCCGAATTCATCGTGTTCGACAGCACATAATGCGGGGTCTGTTCGGCAAAGCGGGCCCATTCGAGCTCCTCCGGCGTCGGCAATTTGCCGGTCATCGGCAACGGCATGTCCGGCTCATTCTGGATCGCGCTCCAGTAGCGCTCGTAGCCGGTGTACATGATGCTCCCGAGCAGGCAGGCATCGATTTGCGGCATCAGCCCATACTCCTCCGACCACGCGTCGACCCATTCCGCGTAACCCTCGGGTCCCTCCATCTTGCCGTCGACGGAAACCTTCATTCCGGCGATCAATTTGCGCATGACGTCCTCCATCAGGCTTGCGAAATGCAAGCACGTTTTATCGTCGGTTCGTTGCTGGTGTGCGAGCCTCCACGGGCGGATGCCGGTGGAGGCTGGGCGGTGACTTCAGCCGGCGCGATCGTGTCAAGCCGGCAGACGGCGGTCGTATTCTGCCCGCAGGCGGCTCCAGCCATCCCAGAACGAGGTCGGCGTCTTGCCCGCGAGGCGGGCAGCCAGCACGTCGAGGTGCATGTGCCAGCCGGCGGTGACGTTGAGCTGGATTGCGCGTTCCGGCAGCCGGCGATGGATGACGGTGAGCAGCACATCATTGCCATGCGGCTCCAGCAAGAAGGAAACCCCGCCGGTGTCTCCCCACGTGATGGCAAGTTTGTAAGGCGGATCGAGCTCTGTGATCCGCCCCTCCATCCGATGCTCTTCGGGAAAGCCCGCGGGGCGCTGGCCGGGCGGATCGGTCAGCTCGTCGTTACGCCAGACGAACTCGAACGAGGTGCCGGCCTTCATTTCCATCTGGCCCGCAGCCATCCACTGCCGGCGCAGGTCACTCTCGGTGAGATAAGCCCAGACCCGCTCGATGGGACCGGGCAAAAGCCGCTGGATGGTGAACGTGGCGGGCTCGGTCAGTTCGCCATAGGCTTCGATGGCTTTCATCTGGTTCATTGGTCGTCTCCTTCTCTTGAGGCGGGCGATTTCCTGGAATCATGCCGGGCTTTACGTGCGACCTCTTCGCGAAGCAGACGCTCGAGGACGTCGAGACGGTTGGTCCAGAAGCGCTCGTAGAAGCCGAGCCATTGGTGGGCGCTGGCCAGCGGTCCGGGTTCGAGGCGGCACAGATGTGTGCGGCCCCTCACCTCGCGACGAATAAGCCCTGCATTCTCCAGCGCCTTGATATGCTTGGAGGCGGCGGCCAGCGACATGTCGAAGGGTTCCGCCAGCTGGCTCACCGTTCGCTCGCCGCCGGCGAGGTCGCGAAGCATGTGCCGGCGGGTGGCGTCGCCAAGCGCATGAAAAACCGCGTCGATCTGGGGCGTTTCTAATTCAACCATGTAGTTGAATATAGAGGCACGCTTTCGAATTGTCAACCGATTGGTTGAATGAGCTTGGAAGGGAGTTCCACAGGCGGTCTGCGGCGATCGAAGACATTCGGCCAGTGCAAGGGCCGCGGGTATGGTCACCGCGGCGGAAGCGGGACCTTCACTTGCCTTCGAAGAAAGTATGAATCGAGACTTCCAGCTCTTCGATGAGTTGAGGGTTATGGCAGCTTCCAGCCCAGATCAGGGCGTTCAGTCTCATATCCTTGTTAAGAAAGTTCATTTTCCGGGAATCAAGCAGGTATCCCGCGACCTCGTAGTGCCGTCCCTTGATAGCCTCGATAAGCGCGTTGTTTCTTCCGGTCTTGTCAGTAAGATTCACGTCGGCGCCATTCTCGACAAGCAACTTAACGACATCCAGATGCCCGTTCTTTGCTGCTTCAATAAGGGCCGTTCTGCCGTAGTAGTCGGCTCTTGCATTAATCTCTATTTCGGGATGTTTCACGAGGGCTAAAATAGAGGCGTAGTGGCCCTTGGCCGAAGCAAGGCTTAAAGGCGTGCTCTTCCATTTGTTTCTGGAATTCACATCGATTGCTGGGTGTTCGATCAACGCCTCGACCGCCGCGGTGCGGGCATTGAGGGCTGCGAGATGAAGGGCTGACCAGCCGCCGCCGTCCGCCTCGTTGATATTGGCGCCGGCCGCCAATTCCGCTCGAACGGTCCCCGCATCGCCGCTTTCTGCCGCGATCAGCAGATTCGACCAACCTCTCGCCCCTTCGACTTCCAAGCTCTCGGTCAATGCAGTCGCCTCCCCGAATGCTCCCTGCAGGATACCATTGTTCCGGTTCGGCCGACATCCACCGAATGACCGGCTTCCATCGAAAAGCCTTTCTCATTCGACGGTGTCGGCAAATACAATCCGATAGGGGAAGAAGAAGAAGAAGATAGCGAACCTGAGCTTGAGCGAGAGGCATGATGCCTTTGAGTGCCTGACCTAAGAGCGCGACGGCGTCCGACTGACTTCACTCGCAAGCAGAGTGGCGAGGACGCCGAAGTCGGACTGGCTGGTTGGTAATCGGCATGGAAGTTCGACCGGCTCGAACGTGAAGCCAGGCCTCTGATCAAAGCGGAACTGGCCGATATCCTCCGACAGCGGAGGCCGATATAGACGAACAGGAAGCGCGCACTCAATCGAGAAACAACATGCAGTCCTTCAGTGCATTCGTCGTCAACAATGTCCGCTGGCTCGCGGGCGCCTTTTTGCTGACCCTCGTCTCGTCCTTCGGGCAGACCTTCTTCATCGCCTTGTCGAACGGCGATATCCGCGAGACGTTCGGGTTGAGTCACGGCGAGTTCGGCGGGATTTACATGCTGGCAACGCTGCTTAGCGCGGCGACCCTGCCGTTCCTGGGGCGGCCGCTGGACCGGTGTTCGACAGTGACCATGGCGATCGCGACGATGCTCATGCTAGCCTGCGCCAGCATTGCGATGGGGTTCGCCGGTTCGCTGCCAACGCTGCTCCTTGCGCTCTATTTGCTGCGCCTTTTTGGCCAGGGGATGATGACCCAGACCGCTCTGACGGCAACAGGCCGCTGGTTCGCCGCGAACCGGGGCCGCGCCGTCTCGGTCGTCACGCTTGGCTTTCATGTCGGCGGCGCTCTGCTGCCTTTCCTGTTCGTCCTCGTGGCCGGCCTCGTCGGCTGGCGGGGAAGCTGGTTCGTCTGCGCAGCCTTCATCCTGGTCGTGGCCTTGCCTCTGGTTTGTGCGCTGGTCCGGAAGGAACGCAATCCGCAGAGCGAGGCCCAGCCGAGGGCGCAACGCGCAGTGAAACACTGGACGCGGACTGAAGTCCTGCGCGATCCGACGTTCTACGCCATCTGCCTGGGGGTTCTGGCTCCCGCCTTCGTCGGCACGACCATCTTCTTTCACCAGGTCTATCTAACCGAGCTCCGGGGCTGGCCGCTGCAACTCTTCGCCAGCGGCTTCGCCGTCCTGTCCGCCACGACGATGGGTTTTGCGCTTCTGGCCGGGTGGCTGATCGACCGCTTCTCGGCGGTCCAGCTGCTGCCTGTATTCCTTCTGCCGCTGGCGCTGGCATGCTTCGCGGCTGCCTATCTGACGGCGCCTTTCGCCATCTTCGTCTTCATGGCGCTGCTTGGCATCAGCTACGGCTTCTCCTCGACCCTGGAGGGCGCGATGTGGCCGGAGATCTACGGCACCGCGCATCTCGGCGCGGTCCGCTCGGTTGTGGTGGCCGTGATGGTTCTGGCCTCGGCGATGGGTCCCGGCATCACCGGATACCTGATCGACGCCGGCGTCGACTACTCGCTGCAACTGGCCTTGATGGGCGTCTACAGCCTGGCCGCCGCCTTGCTGATGTGGAGGGTATCGCGGAAGCTGACGCGAGGCCTGTCTCGCGGCTGGAATCTTTCCAGCTCCTGATCGGTCCTGAAATCGTCGACACCAACATTTATGTCGCTAGTTGCGGAATGAAGTGCTGGTCCGCGTCAGGCTGCTAATCGGATAAGGTGAGAAGCAAGATGCGAATTGGACGTCGGCGATTTCTTGTCCTGTCGCTCGGAGCAGCTGCCTTCGGCACGGCCCAAGCCTCCGGGCCACTCTGGGCAGTCCTGCGATCCGGAGAAGCCATTGCGCTGCTGCGCCATGCCGCGGCCCCAGGCTCCGGCGATCCGCCTGGCTTCAGGCTCGGTGATTGCAGCACCCAGCGGAATCTGTCGGAACAAGGTCGTGCGCAGGCCCGCGCGATCGGCGACCTGTTCCGTGCGAACGGCATCTCGTCGGCAGCGGTCTATTCGAGCCAGTGGTGTCGTTGCCTCGACACCGCTCGCCTGCTCGGGATCAGCGACGTCGCGCCTCTTGAGCTGCTCAATTCATTCTTTGGCGACAGTTCGGCCGCAGAAGTGCGCACCGCTGCCCTTCTGGCCTGGCTCCGCGGGCAGCGTTTCGGCGGACCTGCCGTCCTTGTCACGCATCAGGTCAACATCACCGGTTTGACCGGCGAGGTGCCGCAGAGCGGCGAAATGATCATCGTCCGTATCCATGAAGCTGACCCCGTGCAGGTCATCGGGCAGGTTGCCACGCCGGCTTGAGCATCATGGCCTAAAACCCCATCTCGTGCAGCATCGCTTCAGTCGTGGAAACAACGACGTGCGAGGAGAGACCAAAGGGAGTGATGGCATGGCTATCGATTTCAACCATACAATACTGCCGGCCCGCGACAGCGAGGCGTCGGCAAAATTCCTGGCGGAAATGCTTGGCCTTCCCGCCCCAAGGCGCTGGGGGCCTTTCCAGATGGTCACCACCGAAAACGGTGCCAACCTCGACTATATGGATACCTCAGGCGAAATCAGGCCGCAGCATTACGCCTTCCTGGTCAGCGAAGCCGAGTTCGACGAGATCTTCGGCAGGATTCGTGAACGGGACCTGCCGTACTGGGCTGATCCTGGCCGGACGCAGCTGGGCGAGATCAACCACCACGACGGCGGCCGCGGCGTTTATTTCGAGGACCCCAACGGTCATCTTCTCGAGATCATTACCCGTCAGTACGGCAGCGGCGGATGGAACCCGTGATCGCTCGGTGGCGTAGCCAGGCGGCGGACGTCTGCGAGCTGGCCTCATGGCGGAACCTGAACGGTGATCTTGATCGATGAATAATAGGCGGCGACATCAGCTATATCCTCATCGCTCAAGCCCTTGGTCACGACAGTCATCTGCTCGTTCTTGCGCTCGCCTGTCTTGAAGGCGTTCAGCGCCTTGACAAGATAAGCCTCCTTTTGCCCTGCTATATTCGGCGCGTCGGGCAGCTTGGCGATGCCGTCCTTGCCATGGCAGACTTGGCACGCCCGGTGAAAAATGGCATCCAGGCAATGCGAGGCCACCAGAGAGCGGCCCGCCAGAGGGGGAATAGATGCGTCGCATCGCTCGGATCTCGCTTGCCATCATCCTTTCGCTGGCCGTCGCAATCCTGAGTGCCTGGGCCGGACTTGCCATATGGTATCGTCTGCCTGTGGCTGAGCTTGGACGGGCTCTGGCCGGCGTCCTGTTCATCTTGTTCGGCCTCGCCACTATCATCGCCCTCTTCAGCCGGTTTCGCATCAGGGCGCTTGTCCTGTTTGCAGCTGCGTTAGCTGTGGTTCTGGTTTGGTGGAGCACCATCAGGCCTTTCGGTCACGTGGACTGGGCGCCCGACGTCGCCCGTCAGGTAACCGGCACACGCGACGGAAACCTGTTGACGCTGACTGATGTGCGCGACTTCGAGTGGCGTAGCGCTACTGATTTCACCGAACGCTGGACAACGCGGACCTACGACCTCTCCAACGTTCAGACGGTGGATCTCTTCATGTCTTATTGGTCGGGGACCAAAATCGCCCATGTCATCATAAGCTTCGGCTTTGCAGGAGGTGACTATCTTGCCTGGTCGATTGAGGTGCGGCGCCATGGAGGCGGCAAGTTTTCACCCATGGCAGACCTGTTCAAGAGCAATCCCCTGGTCATTATTGCGGCTGACGAGAGAGACGTCGTCGGCGTCAGGTCAAACGTTCGCGGAGAGGATGTCCAAATCTATCGGCTAAAAGTGTCACCGGAAGCGGCCCGGGCGCTCTTGCTGGAATACGTCTTGGACGCAAATGCACTTTCCACGACTCCAGAATTCTATAATTCCATCACGACGAACTGCACGACCACGATCGTCAAGATGATGCGAGCCGTCGGTGACGTGGTGCCCCTTGACTGGCGCCTCATCGTTAACGGCTATCTTCCCGAATATGCGTATGCACGGGGTGCGCTCGATGTCAGCTTGCCGATGTCGGTTTTGAGGGAGGCAGCCCACATTGACGGCCGTGCGCGGGAGTCGGGCCTTTCGCCAGATTTTTCGAGATCGATCCGGATTGGCGTGCCATCCTCCGGTCCAATTTATTGATCTCTGGAACCATGTTTGGAAACGCTGGGCGGTTCGAACCGGATCTCATCCCGGCTTCACGGCGCACTTCTACTTTCTCCACCTGTCGACTCGCATTGGCGGATGCCGCGCCTAGATAAGCACTGCGCCGGGGCGGAGCGATGCAGAAGGACCTGAGCATGTCTGAACAAATTACCCTGACTAAAGCTAAGCAGATCACATTGAATGATGGCTCAGCCATTCCCCAGATCGGCCTTGGCGTTTGGCAGGTCGATCCAGCCATTACGGCCCAAGTCGTGAGTTGGGGAATCGAGGCCGGCTACAGACTGATCGACACCGCCGAAGGCTACCAGAACGAGGAGGGCGTCGGGCAGGCGATCCGCACGGCTGGCGTGCCGAGAAGCGAGCTGTTCATCACCTCGAAGCTGCGCAACGGCGCGCATCAGCGTGACGCCGCCCTGCGGGCTTTCGACGAGACGATGAACAAGCTGGGCATCGAACAGATCGACCTGTTCCTGATCCACTGGCCAGTGCCCAGCCAGGGCAAATATGTCGAGGCGTGGAAGACGCTGATCGAACTCAGGCAATCCGGCCGGATCAGGTCGATTGGTGTTTCGAATTTCAACCAGGACCATCTGGAGCGAATCATCGGCGAGACTGGTGTCACACCCTCAGTCAACCAGATCGAACTCCATCCCCGGTTTCAACAGCGCCAGACCAGAGAGTTTTACAGCACGCACAACATCCGCATCGAAAGCTGGAGCCCGCTGGGCAGTGGCCGGCTGTTGAGCGACCCGACCCTCGAAAAGATCGCCGGAAAACACCGCAAGTCCGTGGCGCAGGTGATCATCCGCTGGCATCTTCAGGAAGGGCTGATCGTCATTCCAAAGTCGATCCACCAGGACCGGATTGCCGCCAATTTCAACGTCTTCGATTTCGAGCTGGATTCAAAGGACCTCGAGCTCATCCGAAGCATGGATTCATCAGACGGCCGTACGGGCGCGAACCCGGCCACGGCCGCGTTCCTGTTCTGAGGGCAGCTCCCAGTCCATAAAGGTCGTCGATCATCGAGATGACGTCGACGGCCTTGGGGCGACGGCAGGAACGGCATCCGCCTGTTACGCGGGCCGCTCCTCGCCCCCGCTTGCGGAGAAAAGTTCAACGCTGCTGGGCAGGCGGGCGAATTCCGTCGCGCCATGAGTTTCAAACGTCAGGCCGGACCCGACCATCAGGTCGCGTACGGTCCGCGACGCGATGATCTCGCCCGGCGCGGCCTGTTCAATCACGCGCGATGCCAGCTCAATTGCGCTGCCGGCGAATTGGTCGCCGCGCCTTTCACATTCGCCGATATGGACCGCCGCGCGAATGCGAAGGCCGAATTTCGCCAGTCGATGACGGATCGCGATTGCGCATTGGACCGCTCGCGTCGGCCGCTGAAATACCGCGAGAAACCTGTTCCCGCTATGCCCGTTCCCGCTGTGCCCGCTCCCGCTGTTCTTGACCTTCTGGCCTTCCGCGAGCTGTAATTCATGGCCAATCTCGTCGTCATGTCGCTGCATCAGATCGGGCCATGTTTGGTCGCTGCTGCCGGCGGGGCCAGAGCCAATAATTTCCGTGGCCAGCACCGTCACAAGCACGCGCTCGCTCGGTGCTGTCGGCAAGGCCCCGGTGACGAAAGCCTGGATCTCGTCGACGATACGATCCGAATTCTCGCCCCAGATCACGTGATCCCGGCCGGCAAACTCGATGTATCTGGCGCCTTCGATACGCTCTGCGAGGTAGCGTCCTTCTTCCGCCTTTACCCAGCGGTCGCCGGCCGCCTGCGCGATCAGCGTCGGAACATGAATGACAGGCAGAATGTCGCGCACATCGATTTCGGTACCCCATCGCCAGAGCGCGATCGCGTCGGCGGGAGAGGCTGAATTCCTCAGATACGCGGCGAACCATTCTCTCTCGAAACTGTCATTCATCAGGCTGGGCGCCGCATTGCTCATGTCAGCCGGCTCTCCCCACTCTCTCTCGACGACGGCCAGATCTTCTTCCACCTGCTCGCTTGTTTTCGCCCAGGGGTAATCCTTCGACCATCTGCCGCTGGCATAGGCTCCGTTGAGCACAAGGGCTGCTGTTCGCTCGGGATAGGTCGCCGCGAACAGCATGCACATGGGGCCGCCCTCGGAGCTGCCGAACAGAACCGTGCGCTTCGAACCGACTGCATCCAGCACCGCCCGCACGTCTTCCATCCGCTCTTCCAGCGTCGGCAAACCGACATTGCGATCGGACAGCCCCGTGCCGCGCTTGTCCATGCGGATCAGGCGGCAGAAGCTACCGAGGCGCTGGAACACATGCGCCAACCGTGGCGACGACCAGGCAAGGTCGAGGTTGGAGACCCACCCAGGCACATGGATCAGGTCAATCGGCCCGTCGCCGGTCACCTGATAGGCGATGTTGATCCCGGCCGATTTTACATAGTGGGTCGCGGGGCGCATCGGCTCGCCGGCATGAGCTGACGCCGGCGGGCATGTCGGGAGAGGCGCCGCTAGAACCGCCATCCGGCTGGCGGCTTGCGGCGTCATGCGGCGCGTCCGCAGCTCTTCATGGAGATGCCGGGTTTCCGGCTCTGGCTGCAAATTGAGTTCCCGCTGCAGCACAGCGCGGCAATTTTCATATTGCCGCAGCGCGAGATTGAGCCGGCCCTGGGCCGCATAGGCTCGCATCAGGGCGCGGTGGATGTCCTCCCTCAGCGGCTCCATGGCGAGCAGGCGTGTTGCCGCGCGCACGCATGAGGCAGGATCGTTGGTCGCAGAGTACTGCACGACGAGCTTGTCCATTGCCGCGACGGCGATCGCCCTCAGGCGCTCGCGCTCGACCCGCAGCCAATCCTCGAACGGCTCCTCCTTCAGGCCAAAGCCGTCGAGCAGGTCGCCGCGATAGACGACAAGCGCCTGTTCGATCTCTTCAGGCGCCGAGCTGCCGGCCAGCGCCTCGAACCGCATGACATCGAAATCAAGATCGTCGATATTGAGGGTAATGCTGTCGCCGTCGGTCAGGAACGTTCGGCCATCGGATCCGTCCATCCCTTTCCTGATAGCCGATAGGGCCTGTCGAAGGCTCATCCGCGCCTGGGCCTCACCGTTGCCGCCCCACAAAAGCGCGGCGAGCTTCTCGCGTGACTGCGAGTGTCCGGATTGCAGGGCGAGATAAGCCACCATAGCGCGCGCTTTGCGGCTGAAAACCGGGACCGCCGCGCCTCCGGCAAAGTCGAAACCGCCTAGCAGACAGAGATGAGGGTGCGCCATCGGATCCGCCACAGCCGCAACTTTGGTTGCGATCCTTTCCTGTAGTTGTCCCTAATTCAACCGTCATTTTCATCGGCCTGGCGTTTTCACGAATCCTTCACGCTGGCCCCAACGCGCCTCTCACGTCCGTGGTGGAGAGTGTCCGGACGAGCAGCCCTTATTTCAGGAGGACACTATGCTACGCCCGAGTTCGTCCGAATGGCCCATCTGGCATGATGATCCCGGTCAAAATGAGCAGCCGCGCGGCGGCCCGTTACGCCACGATATTGCACTTACGCATTATCTCGAGAAGCAGCGGGCCTGCCGGGTATCAACGGTCCGCTCGTTCGATTTCCGGACCACCGCGATCCGCGCATGCGCGCTGATCGCGCGACTTGGGCGTGATTTATTCCGGCGACTGCATCCATTCAAACCGCGCATCGCTATGAAAAATGCACTTAAGTTGACCGACGATATCGGCTTGAGGCTGGCGCAGATCGAAGCAGAGATAAGCAACTCGTTCTGGCGCCGGTGAGCACGACAGCGGTTTTCGGCTCGATCCCAATGGCCTTTTTACGGTGAAAACTCCCCTTCGCGCTCAGCCTCATATCCCCGACCCATCCAGCAGCGGGACATCTTCTTCGTCCCAGGGGCTCGGCAATGAACCCTTGCTCAGATTGGCTGTCGGCAGTGGCATCCAGCATTTCAGCTCGGGTTCGGCGTATTCAACCACGCGTCCGGGCGACGAGTCGGAAGCGCGCCAGCCTTCGCTGCCGAACTGGTCGGCTCGAGACCAGTAAGCCAGGTCGACTTCCGCTGGCCCCTGCTCAGACGGCCGAACTGTGACCAGGATTCGGCTGCCATCCCTTGGCGCGCTCGACATGTGACGCCAGCGATCGGGCTCGTCCATCGTAATCTCCTCGCGCAATCTGCATCTCGGCTGTCCAGACGAATAGTCGCTTCGCGCACAAGGCCGGTCAACCCGAACTTTGCGCCGGCAGTCTATGATTGGCCGCCTACCGGTTTGGTGCGACATGGCTGCCGGTCATCAGCGCACCTTCGCCTTGACTGCCCAGGCTCTCGTTTTCAGGGGAATGGACCCGCCCTCGCCGCGCGGCAGACTGTCGCGGAGGCTCTCCATCAATCTCTGGCGAGCTGCGGGTTCGAGGCTCATGCAATAGCCGGGCGCCGGTCCCGCACCCAGGGTGAAGGGGCGCCAGTAGTCCTCAAAGTCCTTGAACACGGCCGGCATTTCAATCCGGGTGGAGTCGATGGAGCCCAGGCCTGCCTTCTCCGCGAGATCGGTCAATCCATCTTGTGTGCAAAATGGAAAACGCCTGTCTTCGGTAAGGTCGATGGCACCGGGGTCAAGCGCCGTCGCAGCGGTCCAGAAGGCCCGCATGAATTCCACCCCGCCGCCGGGATAATCCCACACATAGAATCCAATCGTCGCTCCAGGGCGGGCCACCCGCCGCATCTCGGCGAGCGCCTTTTGCCTGTCGGGAACGAAGTTGAGAACAAGCGCCGACACGACCATGTCCTTGCTGCCCGATTCGACTGCCAAGGTCTGCGCATCGCCTGCGAGAAACGCGACACGCTTGTCCGGCACGTTTGCCCGCGCCTTGGCGAGAAAACCCTCCGACGGGTCTATGGACACCAGGCTCCTGGGATTGCAACGGGCCAGGATGGCTGCCGACAGCGCCCCGGTTCCGCAACCCACCTCCAGCCAGTCCAGACCCTCCGCCGGATCGAGCCAATCCAGGAACGGTGGAGCGATCTGACGGCTCCATCGCCCCATATAGAGGTCGTAGCTATCCCCGGCCTGCCAGGCGTCGTGGCGCGTTGCCTCAGCCATCGCAATCTCCTCCCCTGATGATTTCGACCCGTCGGACCGCGAGAATACGCGCGCCGCTCTCGCGGGAACAGGGGGCCAGGAAGGTCTGTCCGGGGATCGTACTCGGACGCTGACACGCGCACGCCCCGGGCCGGCAAGGCAGACGATCCGCGTTCGTGCTCAGCCTGCCCGGAACGCGAGGCTCCGCCTCATCAGTTGGATGCTGAGCGCCAGGTCTCCGCTTCCGATGAACCAGGGAGACAGTATCCGGGACGATCTCAGTCCGCGATAGAGCAGATAGGGAAGTCCGAGCGACAGGGCGATCAGCGCCAACTCGGAAGACATTCCGAAGTCCCGCAGCGTGAAATGAACGAACTGATGGACGAACATGATCACCAGGGAGGCTGCGCCGATTTCCGCCAACGGAGCGATGCGCAAGCTCGGCATCGCCATGAAGCGGACGAGGCCGAGGATAAAGGTCGAGATCGCCAATGCAACGAGCAGGCCGAGAAGCGGCGGGCCGAAGATGGCGTTCTTCATGCTGAAGGTAAAGTCGGAACCCGTCCGCGCCGCCGCGAGCGCGACCCCGGCAACCGCCACGACAAACACCGCCGACCACAGCGCGCTCATGCCGCGTTCGCGCAGGAAATGTCCGAACCAGAATGCGCCGATGGCGAGCGGCACGTTCGTCAGAGCCAGCGGCGCGCGCACCTCCTGCCAGTAGGCCTGGATTGAATAGGCGAGGCCGACGGATGCGCCGACGAAGATCAGCATGCCGGGATCGGTCGGTCCGCTGGTCCTGATCGCGACCTCGTTGTAGACGAGTTGCGTGGCGACGAGGCAGGTGACGAACCAGAACACGCCGAGTTCGCGCGTCAGGTGCCGTCCGCCCAGCAGCGCGTCGGTGATGAGTTCCCTGATCTGCCAGGGCGCCGGGGTGTCGCCGCGCAAAAAGTCCACAACGAGCACGCTCGCCATGATCGCGCCGAGAAACATCACATAGGGAATGAGCAGGCCCTGGACGCGCTTCCGGAAAAGCGCCTTCCTCTCCATCACGGCAAAAAGATAGCCTGAAATGATGAAGAAGAACGGCATGAAGAACAGCGATGCCGCAAAGTAAATCGGGTGCGCCCATCGCCAGGTGCTGTGGTCGAGGACGTGGGCCATGACGACGAAGGTGATTCCCAAGCCCTTGGCGGTGTCCAGCCAGGTCTCACGTATGGGCAGGTTCAACTTCAGCGTTTCCTGGATACGGCTTATCGGCCGGCCCGGTCCTTCGGTTTCGATGGTGATTGTGCATTGCATCATACTGTGTGGCAAGTGCGAATTGGCTCGGAGGTCCGCATTGCCGGTTGCCGCCGACGCGATGTCGCAAAAGTCGGGGAAATTCAGCATTCCGCTTGATTTTCCGCCGATCTTCACCCATTGTTGCGTTGCACAATAACAGGTTGGTGCGACTATGGCAGTTCAAGCGATAGGAAACCTTGGCCGGCACGGGCTGCCGTTCTTGCGACCAGACGGCTGTTGAAATCGATCGCGCTTTGACCTCGGATCGACCGGGTCCGATTCAAGCAGCAAAGGACCAAGATGCTTCGCGACTTGTCCGCCTACAAGAAAATGTTGATGCTCGGCATTGTCGGGCTGGTGCTCGTCGCCATCCTCGACGCCTTCAGCAATCTGCCCGTCGTCTCCGGCTGCGCATTCTACGGCAATTGCGCGATCGATAGCTCCGTAGAAGCACCGATCGGGCACAGTCAGGATCCGACGCTGCAATGAAGCCCCCCGGCAAGACGGCGCTTATCGTCTATGACGGCGACTGCATCTTCTGCCAGAGCTATGTCCGCTTTGCCCGGCTGCGCGACGCGGTCGGTCCTGTCGAGTTGCTCGACGCGCGCTCCGGCGACCCGCGCGTTGTCGAGTTTCAGCGCCAGGGCTTCGACCTGAACGAGGGCATGCTCTTCGTTTTCGAGGATCGCGTCTACCACGGCGAGGAAGCCATCAATCTCATGGCGATCCTCAGTTCCTCTTCGACGCTTTTCGGCTGGCTCAACCGCAGGATTCTCTCAAACAGGACGGCCGCGCGGCTGATCTATCCGGCGCTCAAGCTCGGACGCCGGGCCACCCTGAGGCTTCGCGGCCGCTCGCTGATCCCTGCCGACCTCGAACGGCGCTAAAGCATGTTGCCCAAAAGCATGCCCTCGGGCCCTGACCCGAGGGTGCGCAGCGGTTTTGCGATAGCGACCATGAACTTAAAGCGGCGCGTTAATCTTACAGGCGCGACGCGCTTTGGACATTTCCTGACGAAATGGATGGCTTAAGTCGACGGCTCGACATCTACCAATTTCATTCGTGAGAGCGGCGCTCAGTGGGTGCAGGACTTCGGCCGCGAGAAATCCACCAGCTTGAACACAAGCAACTTGCGTTCGAGGAGGCTGGGCATTTCGCCTGCGAAGGTCGACGCGTTGGCGCGGGTAATCGTCTCGCCATCCTTCACGTAAGTCACCCAAGCCTCGGGCTTCCGGCGCAGTTGTTTCTTCACATCGAGGAGGACGTGGTAATTGCCCGCCTGCGACTGCCGGACGAGATGGGGCTCCGAGGAATCAACGATCTTCACCACCTCGTTCTGATAGTTGAACATGTATGGTGGCTTCGGAAAGAGCAGATGGTTGGTCTGGCCGGCTTCGGTGTGCAGATTGCTGAACATGTTGATGGAACTCTCCGTCTTGAGCCCGACATAGGGTGACAGGCAGGAGAGGAAGAACAGGCCCGGCACCAAATAGACCCAGAGCGGCTGGCGCGGCGAGGAGACGGTTCGGCAAGGCAGGTTCTGCAGGGCCACATGGGACAGCACGACCATCGCCGCGCCGCCCACTACCGCCCAAATGAGGATCCAGACGGAGTGGACCATCATGTCGAAGGAGCGCCCGGGAAAAGCATAGGTGAGCGCAATGACGAGAGTGACCGCGACCAGCATCACGGCCGCGCCCGGCAGCAAGATCCCGATCCGGCCGAACGTCTCGCGCAGCGGATTGGTAAACTCCAGCGAGGTGCGATAGAGCGCCTCGCTGGCGGGCGTGGGGATGCTCAGGACATACAGCGCGAACACCAGGCTGGAAAAGTCCATGTACCAGGAATAGGCCGAGATCGGGATCACGTAATGGAAGACGAGTGCGAGGATGAACCCCACGGCGAAATAGCGCTTCCAGTAGAGAGACACGATCGCGATCGCCTCAATGACGAAGGTGGCGAAGATCGCAAGATACCGGCCAAACAGATTGTCCTCGAGGCCGAACGGACGAGCCAGCGGAGCGTAGAGGCCCACCGCGCAACTCACGGAAGGATCGAGGAAATCGGTGTTGATCTTGTGGAAGATGCCGTAGAAATACATGATGGCGAGCAGCGCCCGGGCGACGATCCGGATCTGTTGATAAAGCTCCATCCGGGCCAGCGCGGCGCCGCGGCCGGCGGCCCGCAGATAGAGCACTGCCGCACTGAGCAGGATAGCCCCGTTCATCACCGCCGTGATCGTCTTGTTGTTCGAAGCGACCGGCATGCGCAGCGCGTACAGCACAAGCGATACCATCACGAGCCCGATCAAGAACTCGGTTCGCCGCGGGTACAGCAGGAGTAGCAGGCTGAACAGGACGACCGACCAGCTCAGAGCGGCAAACAGCGCCCCCTTGTAGCCAAGCATCGAGTAGATATCACCGGCGATACTGAAGATCGCCGCCATTGCCCAGAACGGGGCAAATGCGGTCAACCCGTCAAATGTATCGTCCCGTCCTCTGACTTTCGTGATCTTGCTGCGACCAACGTTCCATATCGGTGTCGCGCTTGAATACTGCTGCTGCCCAATAAACACCAGTTAGCCCCCGCTGCCCTATGTTGCACTGCAACATCAGCACGAGCGCAGAGTAAGAGTCAATCCGCCGTCGTCGGTAGCTCCTGCTGCCGAGCATCAGCCATTGGGAGAGGTGCGGCGGACCCAAAGCGGGATGCGTTTAATTTGAACTGGCCATCCCGCTCCATTTGTTTCGCCCGCGACTGCATGTCGCCCAAGGCATGCCCTCGGGCCTGACCCGAGGGCGCGCAGCAGTATCAGGACAACGACATGTCAAGACAACGACATGTATGAAAACAAGAACTTGAAGCGGCGCATTAATCTTGCGGATGCGCCGCGCTTCGCCGACTAACGCTGCTTTGCCGTTCTGGGAAATTCCACCACGTCAGCGGGCGGACGCTTGTACTGGGCTGCGACAATTGCATCGATCAGGATGTCCAGGGCGGCGCGCGCCGCGCTGCTCGTCTCGTCATCGCCGCGCAAATAGTGACAGGCTCGTTCAAGATGGAGGTGGGCTGCGGCAAAGTCACTGGTCATGGATTCTCCTTTTGCCCGCCGCTGGACAAGGATGGCCCATTTCGATTTACCCAAAGGCGAACATCCACAGCTGGATTTGAATCAAATATGGCGGGTTAACCAGATCTTCAGCATCGCGAGGTGACCTTGCGGCTGCGGA
This sequence comes from Mesorhizobium sp. WSM4819, assembly GCF_055811215.1. Lineage (NCBI taxonomy): Bacteria > Pseudomonadati > Pseudomonadota > Alphaproteobacteria > Hyphomicrobiales > Phyllobacteriaceae > Mesorhizobium > Mesorhizobium sp. WSM4819. The sequence goes on along the minus strand of NZ_JBVVQO010000013.1, from coordinate 7,638 downwards.
CATGTGTTGAGTTCCGCCTCAGGCAACAGACCCGCTCCGGAGACCGGGGCGGGTTTCTGCTTGAATGTCGCCGAACTGCCTGTCCAATGCTCACGCGCTACGCTGCCGCGGCGGAGCCGACCTGGCGTCAAGCAGCGAAGCGGCCCACCGCAAAGGGCGCGAGGCAGTCAGGATCGCCGCGTCCGGCAATGAGGTCGGCGACCAGGCGGGCCGTGATCGGCGCCAGGGTGAGGCCGAGATGACCATGACCGAAGGCATGGAACACCCTGGGGCTGCCACATGACCGACCGATGACGGGCCGGGAATCTGGCAGCGACGGCCGGAACCCGAGCCATTCGGATGAGGATCGGCCCAGTGAGGGGAAGAACTGCCTGGCACCGCGATCCAGCAGCGCCAGCCGGCGCGGATTTGCCGGTGCTGCAAGCCCGCCGAGCTCGACGGTTCCGGCGACACGAAGCCGGCCGGTCATCGGCGTCATGTAGAAGCCGAGATCGACAGGACAGACCGGACGATTGAGCAAAGGCGCTTCGGTCGGGAATTCGAGATGATAACCGCGTTCGGTCTCGAGCGGGATGCTGTCGCCGACCTGCATAGCCAACGCCCGCGATTGCGCGCCCGCGGCGATCACCACCGTGTTCGCCTTGACGCGAAGACCGGATCCGCTGAGCCTGACACCGTCCGCCTCGACCTGCAGCCCGGTTAAACCAGCCTGCGCCACCGACACGCCGCGGCCGGTCCCGGCATCGAGCAGCCGCCGCATCAGCGTCTTTGGATCGGTGACGTTCATCGAATCCGGAAAATACAGTCCGCGGGCCCCGGCCGATGGCAGGCTCGGCTCCAGCGCGGCCACCTCTCCCGGCATCAGAACCTCCTGATGCACGCCAAACCCGGCGCGCAGCGCCCTGCCCCCAGCCGCCTTGGCGAAATCGCTCTCGCGACGATACAGGTAGAGGCAGCCGTTGCGGCGCAGCAGATCGGCCATATCGGCCTCTTTTGCCATCTCCTCCCAGGCCGGCAGGGCCTCAGCCAGAAGCCCGGCGAGCGCCAGCGCATTGGCACGAGTGGCCGCCGGAAGCGACTCTCTGACAAAACTGACCAGCCACGGCGCCAACTGGAACAGAGCCGGCCAGCGCAGCGAAAAAGGGCTGTTTGGATCGAGCAGCAGTTTTGGCAGCGCGCGCAGAACGGCCGGATTGCCGACCGGCATACAGGCATATTCGGCGATCGTTCCGGCATTGCCGAACGAAGCGCCGGAGCCCGGCTCATTGGGGTCGACAAGCAAGATTTCGCGGCCCTCGGCGGCAAGGCGGAGCGCCGTCGCCAGCCCGATAACGCCAGCGCCGACAATGGCGATTTCAACTGTTTCCGCTGCTGCCACGACCGTATCTTCTTGTTTGACCATGATCTTTTCCGAAAACCGGCCCCCACTTTTCGGGATCATGGTCTAGACGAAGCCAGGCAGTTGCAGATGCCCGGCCGCGAGCAGTTCGGCCATGGTGTTCAGCGCGGTGCGCAGATCGTCGAGCGAGCGCGCGGCGCCGACATTGATGCGCACTCCGTGCTGCACCGGCTCGCGCCCGACCGCGAAGGCATCGCCGGGAAGAACGGCAACGCCACGTTCCAGGCAGGTGCGAGCGAAACCCGCGCCGCGCCACGGCTCCGGCAGGCGCAGCCAGGCATGGGTCGAGGTGGCGTGGCTCTGGACATCGTAGCGGCCGAGGATTTCGGTGAGGATGGCCTGGCGCTGGCGAAGCTCCTGCTTCTGGGCTTCGATGATACGCGCCGCCGAGCCCTCTTCTATCAGCCGTGCGCCGATCAGCGCGGTCAGAGGGCTGATGCTCCAGCAGTTTATGCGCAAAGCCGCGGCGACCTGCCCGGCTATGGCGCGTGGCGCGATCACAAAACCGAGGCGCAGTCCCGGGGCAAGGCATTTCGACAAGGCGCCGATGTGAACCGTCAATTCGGGCTCGAGGCTGGCAAGCGACGGCGGCGGATTGTCCGCCAGCGGCCGATAGACGTCATCCTCGATGATGAGGACGTTATGGCGACGGGCGACAGTCACCAATTCGTGCCGGCGCTCCTCGCCCAGCGTGATGGTGGTCGGGTTGTGCAGGGTCGGCACCAGGAAGACCGCGCGTGGGCGCAGCTGCGCGCAGGCCGCCTCGAAGGCGTCGGCCCGCATGCCGCCACGGTCCATGGCGATGCCTCTGAGATCGAGCCCATGCACCCGGCATAGTGCATTGATGCCCTGATAGGTCACTTCGTCGGCGAGCACGACCTCGCCCTGCCTGGTCACCGCGCCAAGCACGCAATCCAGCCCATGCTGGGCGCCCGCCGCCAGCACCACCCGGCCGGGATCGCCGTCGCCGGCGACCGGCTGCATCCACTCGGCAATCGCCGCCCTCGCCCACAGCGGCCCCTCGGGCGGGTGATAGTCCTGAAGCGTGGCGTAGTGCCGGTCCTTGGCCAGGCGCGGCAGCAGCAGGGCCAGGGCTTCGAGATAGGCCGAGGTTGCCGGCCGGTTGACGGAAAGGTCGATGACGCCGCTGTCGTCGCTTGGTGCCGACACGAAACCGGGTCCTTCGCCGCCGTTGCGGGCAGCCACCGTCGTGCCGCGTCCAGGCCGCGCTTCGAGCAGGCCGCGCTGCTGCAGCGTCGACAGCGCCCGCGTCACCGTGGTGACGTTGATGCCCAGTGCGCGGGCAATCTCGCGCTGCGGCGGCAGCCTGTCTCCAACGGCAAGCGTGCCGGCTGTAATCCGTTCGGCAATAGCGTCGGCAAGGCGCCGGTAGACCGGGCCTTCCTCCGAGGCGAGTTGCAGGTCCTGAAGCATGCGGATTAGCGGTTTCGGTGTGTTGACACTCTGGCTACCGGCGCATCTAGCATAAGACAATGCTCCGGACAATAGCGCTTGTCCGGTGCCTTAATCCGAGATCCGAGCGAAAAATCTCACACAATATCGAAGAAAGCTGCTTGACGGGCAAACTTGTCTGCATCTATGGTTCTTTAGCGATTGATTGTGTGAGCATACAAGTTTTGGTTTGCCGCCATGCGCGGCCAGCGTCAAGCGAGACCGGCACATGGACGGCAAGCACCACCTCGTTTCGACAAGCGGCCATCGCCGGCGCTCAACGGATTTCCGTCCGTGATCGCCGAAGCGACAGGCCTGTCACGCGACAGCGCCGGTCCGGCACCGGAAGCCAATGCCGGCAGCCCCAATGCCGGTGGCCGGGGATTTGTCGAGTTCGTCGACGTCGAGAAATCCTATGACGGCCGCACTTTCGCGGTGACACGGCTGAACCTCAGCGTGGCGCGCGGCGAGTTCCTCACCCTTCTCGGCCCCTCAGGTTCGGGCAAGACGACGACGCTCAACATGCTTGCCGGCTTCGAACGGCCGACCAGCGGCGTCATCACGCTTGAAGGCCGGTCGGTCGACAGGCTGCCGCCCTACGAACGCAACATCGGCATGGTATTCCAGAACTACGCGCTGTTTCCGCACATGAGCGTCGAGGAGAACGTCGCCTTCCCGCTCTCGGTCCGCAGGACCACCAGAGCGGACGTGGCATCCCGCGTCGGCCGCGCGCTCGACATGGTGCGGCTGCGGCAATTCGGCGACCGGCGGCCGGCGCAGCTTTCCGGCGGCCAGCAGCAGCGCGTCGCGCTCGCCCGCGCGCTGGTGTTCGAGCCAAGCCTGGTGCTGATGGACGAGCCGCTCGGCGCGCTCGACAAGAAGCTGCGCGAGCACATGCAGATCGAGATCAAGCAGCTGCACACCATGCTCGGCGTCACCATCGTCTATGTCACGCACGACCAGAGCGAGGCGCTGACCATGTCGGACCGCGTTGCCGTGTTCAACAATGGCGGGATTGCCCAGCTCGGTTCGCCTGACGATCTCTACAACACGCCGGAGAGCTCGTTCGTCGCCAGCTTCATCGGCGAGAACAACACGCTGGAAGGCAAGGTCGAGCGCGTCTCCGGCAAGGAGTGCCGCGTCGCGCTGCACGGCGGCGGTTCGGTCGCCGCGCTGGCCATCGGCGTCGCCGAAGGCGCGGCCTGCCATGTCGCCATCCGCCCGGAACGGTTGAAGCTCGCGTCCGCTTCGAACGGTGCAAATGCGTTAGCCGCCACGGTCGAAGGCCGCATCTATCTCGGCGACCACCAGCGTCTTCTGGCCAGGCTGGACAGCGGCCAGGTGCTGACCGTCAAGGTCGGCCCCGAAGCGACCATGGGCAACGGGGAGCCGGTCACGGTTTCCTGCGCGTCCACCGACTGCCGCGCCTTTCCGGCCGATGCCGGAACGGGCGGTTCCATCTCGAAAACAGGGGAATAAGAACAATGAAAATCACAAAAGCCCGGCTGTTCGCCTTCGCGGCAGCCACAGCATTCATCACCATGGGAAATGCCGCTTTCGCGGAAGAGCTTTCGATCATGGCCAGCGGCGGCGCCTGGCAGGATGCCCAGCGCAAGGCATGGTTCGAGCCGTTCAGCAAGGAAACCGGGATCAAGATCGTCGAGCAGGAATATCTTGGCGATCTTGGCAAGGTCAAAGCGATGGTCGATACCGGCAACGTGCCGATCGATCTGGTGACGGTCGAGACCGCGACCGTGCTGCAGGGTTGCGACGCCGGCATTCTCGAGCGGCTCGACTATTCCAGGATCGCCCCCCGTGAAAAGTTCATCGAAGGTTCGGCGCTGGACTGCGGCGTCGGACTCGACGCCTATGGCGATGTCCTTGCCTATGACCCCAACGTGCTGAAGGAGGCGCCAACCTCGGTCCTCGACATCTTCGACACGACGAAGTTTCCGGGCAAGCGCGCGATGCGCAAGTTTCCGGCACAGAACCTCGAATGGGCACTGATGGCCGACGGGGTCGCGGCGGCCGATGTCTACGAGGTGCTGGCAACCCCCGAAGGCGTCAACCGCGCTTTCAAGAAGCTCGACACCATCAAGCAGGACATCGTCTGGTGGGATGCCGGCGCACAGCCGCCGCAGCTCCTCGCATCCAAGGAAGTAGTGATGACCACCGCCTGGAACGGCCGTATCCAGAACGCCATCGACAAGGACGGGGCGCCGTTCAAGATCGTCTGGAACAACCAGATCCTTGAATATGATATGATCGCCATTCCGAAAGGCGCCAAGAACCCGGATCTGGCCTACAAATACCTTGCCTATATCAGCCAGCCGGAAATCAACGCCAAGCTCGCCAGCTACATCACCTACGGGCCGGTGCGCATCGATGCGGCGTCCTTCGTCGCGCCGGACGCCCTGCCGAAATTGCCGAACGCACCCGACCACATGAGCGCTTACCTGGTCGCCGATACCGAATTCTGGGGCGACTATGGCGAGGATCTGGTCAAGCGCTTCAACGCCTGGCTCGCGCAGTAGGGAAAATGTCGGCGCTCGAGCCCACGAAACTGGACCGGCCACGGGCAAGCCGCGACTGGTCGGCCGCCGATTCCGGCGCAGCAAAGTCGGTTGCGGCAGCACTTCGCCGCGCCGATCTCGGCGACCGCCTGCGATCGCTGACGTTGGCAGCACCTTTGCTGGTGCTGCTGGCTCTGAGCTTCGGCATCCCGATCGTCCTGTTGCTGTCGCGCGCCGTCTATGATCCGACGATTGCCAACGCACTGCCGCAGACCAGCCAGGCATTGCGCGGCTGGAACGGCACCGGACTGCCCGACGATGCTGCGTTCCTGGCCCTTGCCGCCGATCTCCGCAGCAATCAGGCCAAGGGCACCGCCTACGAACTCGCCAAGAGCCTCAACGCCCGCCTGCCCGGTGCGCGCAGCCAGGTGCTCAAGACGGTGCGTCGACTCGAGGCTGCCGACAGGCCGCCGCTGGATGTGATGAAAGCGGTGCCGTTCTGGTCGGCGCCGGGCACATGGCCGGTCATCGAGAGCGGCACCCATAGCGTGACGTCGTTCTATCTGCTGAGCGCGCTTGACCTGCGCTGGAATGCCGATGGCGGCATCGAAAGAGTGCCACCCGAACAGGCGATCTTCGTGCAGGTGTTCATGCGCACATTTTTGGTCGCCGCAGCGGTAACGCTGGCCACGCTGGTCCTGGGCTTCCCCCTCGCCTATCTCATCGCCAGCGTGCCCAAGGGCCTCGCCGCCATTCTCATCGTCGCGGTGCTGCTGCCGTTCTGGACGTCGATCCTGGTGCGAACCGCGGCCTGGACGGTGCTGCTGCAGAAATTCGGCCTGGTCAACGATCTGCTGCTGTGGCTCGGCGTCGCCGACGACCGGCTCGATTTGATGTACAGCCGCATCGGCCTGATCATCGCCATGACCCACATCCAGCTGCCGTTCACGCTGCTGCCGATCTACAGCGTCATGCGCACAATCCAGCCCTCGCAGATGAAGGCTGCCTATTCGCTCGGCGCAAAACCGTTCACCGCCTTTCGCCGCGTCTACCTTCCACAGGTCTTTCCGGGCGTCATGGCCGGTTGCCTGCTCACCTTCATCCTTTGCCTCGGCTATTACATCACGCCGGCGCTGATCGGCGGCGCCAGCGACCAGCTGATCAGCAATTTCATCGCCAGCTATGTCAATGTCGAACTGAATTGGGAGATGGCGGCGGCGCTCAGCTTCATCCTGCTCGTCTTCACCCTTGCGCTGTTCGGCATCTTCGCCCGCATCCTCGGCCTCGACCGCCTCAAGCTGGTATAGCCATGTTGCTATCTGCCTATCCAACGACCGGCGAAAGAATCCGCACCACCCTGCTCTGGCTGTGGTGCGGCATGGTGATCCTGTTCCTCCTCGTGCCGATCCTCATTCCCGTTCCCTTGTCGTTCAACAGCGGCGCCTTCTTCATCTTTCCGCTGGAGGGAATTTCGACGCGCTGGTACGAGGTCGTGCTCGGAACCCAGCGCTGGCAGGCAGCCATCGGCAACAGCCTGATCGTTGCGTTCGGGACGACGCTGATCGCAACGATACTCGGCACGTTGACGGCGATCGCACTTTCCGACGAAAAATTTCCCGGCCGCCGCATCGTCATGCCGCTGCTGCTGTCGCCGTTGATCGTGCCGGTGGTGATCACCGCCGTCGGCTCGTATCTGTTCTATGCGCGCGTCGGCCTCGCCAGCACCTATGCCGGGATCATCCTGGCGCATACCGCACTCGCCAGCCCCTTCGTCGTCGTCACGGTGGGGGCGAGCCTCTCCGGCTTCGACCGCAATCTGATGCGCGCCGCCGCCATCTCCGGCGCAAGACCCATCACATCGTTCTTCAGGGTGATGCTGCCGCTGATCCTGCCCGGCGTGCTGTCAGGGGCGGCCTTTGCGTTCGTCACCTCGTTCGACGAGGTCGTCGTGGCGCAGTTTCTGGCCAGCGCCAATCAGCGCACGATGCCGCTCGAGATGTTCATCGGCCTGCGCGAGAAGCTCTCCCCCGCAATCACCGCCGCCGCGACGCTGATGATGGCACTGTCGATCGTGCTGCTGGTCGTCGCCAATGTTCTGGCCCGCCGTGGCAAGCAGCGACCGCGTATTGATTAGCCTTCGCGCGGCGGTCGGCCCGAGCCGCTATAGGTCTTCCTGCATCAGGCACTCTCCATCGGTGGATAGTGTCCTGAAGGTTCTGCAAAAAGCTCTGGAGAGAGAGCAGCCCTTACTCTGAGGCGAGGGGCGGCCATGGC
>NZ_JBVVQO010000012.1:0-160351 GCF_055811215.1 Mesorhizobium sp. WSM4819 | reverse complement strand
CGGCGCCGGGCTGGAGCTCGATGCCATCGCCGCCGTGGTCATCGGCGGCACCAGCCTGATGGGCGGGCGCGGCAGCCGCATCATCGCGGTCGGCACGAGCGTGGTGCGCGCGCTTGAGGCGGCCGCCAATCCCGATGGCAGCGTGCGTGCAGGCAATGGCATTGCGACGGGCCGCGTCGCGCGAGACACGCCGCTTCGCGTGGTCGATGCGATTCTCACAGGCGTCCACCAGCCCGGCGAAAGCCATTTCGAGCTCCTGCGCGCCTTTGCCGACGATGCTCTGCTCGCCAACGCCTCCGCAGCCTTCGCCGCGCACCGATACCGCACGCATGAATTCGGCGATTCCATGCTGCTCGTCGGCAACCGCTGGATCGATCGCGCGAACCGAACCGTGCGCGAGACGCAGTCTCCACTCTATAGGCGATCCGATGATCTTAGTTTCCAAGGCTTCTGGGAAAACAATGTTTTGACTAAACAATTGATTTAAAACGACTATATTGACATTGGTAACTACGAATCTGGGGATCAGGAGTCCGAATCTCTTCGGCGCGCCAATCGGAGCGCTCAGTCCTCGGGCAGCCGGCCAGAGAACTATCCTTCCAGAAGCGACGCGAGATCAAGGGACGTCGCCTGGCCGGACGTGACGCGCAGGAGGGGGCATCTTTGCAACCGCGACGATCACTCCGGCACGCCGGAGATGCCCAGCGCCTCGACGTAACTCTCGGCGAACACCTTGTCCCGCCACGGGTTGATCTGTCTCTGCAGGGTGAGCGTGTAGGTCGGGAACGCCTCCATCAGCCGCCGCGCCGCCGCCTGCGCCTCGTCCAGCCGGTTGAGTTTGACCAGCGCCATGATCACCACCCGGTGCGAGGAGCCGTAGTTCGGCATCTCGTGCAGCGCGCGTTCTCCCCATGCCAGCGCTTCTTCGTAGCGCTCGAGCATCAGGTAGCTCATCCCGATGCCGGAGAGCGCGATGCCCTTCTCGGGGTCGACCGGGCTCAGCCGCATTGCCCTGTGAAAGTGCTCGATCGCGACGAGCGGGCGGCTGGAATGTGCGTTCACCCAGCCGCTGCCCGTATGGCCTTGCGCCGAATTGGGGTTGAGCAGCAGGGATCGTTCGATCGTGCCCAGCGCCATCTCGTAGTCCTTCGCGCTGTAGGCGATCACCTGCGCGGCGAAGCGTAGGCTCGTGGGGTCGTCGCGCGCTTCCGCCAGTACCTCGCGCGCCATGCGCGCGGCGACCCGGGTATCGTCGGGCTCGTGCCAGCACTGGCTCACGGATAGGCTGCGGATATAGGCGCCGAGTGCCTTCGCCAAGTTGAAGCTGGGGTCGATGCTGAGCGCCTCGTTGGTGAGCCGGCGCACGTCGGCAAAGCCTTCGCGCGTCATGCTGTAGAAGCGCGGCAGCGCGCGAAGGTAGAGGTCGTAGGCGCTGATGTAGTCAGTCGGCTTCATGCGCGCCTGCTTGATCTCCTGCAGCCGGATGCTCGGCTCGACGGCGCCGACGACGCTCTCGGTCACCTTGTCCTGCAGGTCGAAGATGTCGCTCACGTCGCCCTCGAAGCGGTCGGCCCAGACATGGTGTCCGCTGATCGCGTCCACCAACTGCCCACTGATGCGGACCCGCGATCCTGCTCTGCGGATGCTGCCTTCGAGCACGTAGCGGACGCCCAGCTCGCGCCCGACCTGGCGCAAGTCCACCGCCCGGCCCTTGTAGGTGAAGGACGAGTTGCGGGCGATCACGAAGAAGGAGTTCACCCGGCTCAATCCCGTGATGATGTCCTCCACCAGCCCGTCGGCGAAGTATTCCTGGTCGGGGTCGCCGCTCATGTTGGTGAAAGGCAGAACCGCGATCGAGGGCTTCTCGGGCAGGGAAGGCAGTGCAGCCACCGAGGCGCTGGCGTCGGTCTCGACGCGGTAGGCGCGCACAGGCCGCTCGATGTTCTTGAGGCGCAGGTCGCCGAGCGGCGTGAAGCCGCAGTCGAGCTTGCCCTGAAGGTGGTCGTAGGCGGTGCCCGAGACGACCACGGTGCCGGGATCGGCGATGCTTTCGAGGCGGGCGGCGATGTTGACCCCGTCGCCGTAGAGGTCGCCGTCCTCCTCGCAGACCACGTCGCCGAGATTGACGCCGATGCGGAAGCGAATCCGCTCTTCCTCGGGCGTCTCCGCCTCGTGTTCTGCCAGGGCCTGCTGGATCGCCATCGCCGAGGTCACCGCGTAAACGACGCTCGCGAACTCGCACAGCATGCCGTCGCCGGTGAGCTTGACGATCCGACCCTGGTGCTCGGAGACCAGCGGTTCGAGGAGGTCCTTGCGGTAGATCTTCAGCCGCTCGAGCGTGCCGCGCTCGTCGCGCTCCGTCAGGCGCGAATAGCCGACCACGTCGCAAGCCAGGATCGCTGCGAGGCGGCGCTGCGTGGTTATTGCACCGCTCAGCCAAGCGCCTGCACGCGGGCCGCCCCGCGTCCATGTCCTGCCAACTTCCGGACGCCCTATATGCATGGTACCCATCTCTCCCAGTCGTCGCCGATACAGAACGGAGAACGCAGCTGACCCTGCCTTCACGAGACTTCGCTATCCCGCTTGCGAGACGTGGAGCGTTCCAGTCGCCGCGCTAATAGCCAACCGACGACACGCCCACGCAGCCTCTGGGACGCTGACCACTCTCCCAGAAGGCCGGAAATATTTCCTGCTCTGTGTAACCGGTTGACGCCACCGTGGCGGGTGCTTTGTCACCGCGATGTAACAGCGAGATGCCCTACGAACGCCCGCATCACACCAGACGTTCGAGCTTAGAGGTGCTGAGGTCGGCAAGTGGTGCAAAGCCGATCCTCCGCTCCGAGAAGTGATCTTAGAAATCAATGGGCGCAGCAATGACATAGCGGTGCCCAGTTTCATCCTCTCCGACGCGCCATTTGCAGCCGATAGTCGGTGACCGCAAACGGCAGCACATTTTTTTGTTTCTGGCAGATCAGCGGCGATCGGCGGATGGGAAAGCGCCAGCACATTTCCATGGCTGTCATAATCCTGTTCCGCCGTCGCAACGCCTGGTGAATGTCTGATGGATCCACCCTTTGCTCAACTCACCCGCAAAGCGAACTTGCCGACGTAGTGGGTGGCAAGCGCTCGGTGCGCATCGACAACCCTGTCGAACGGGAATGTACGGGCGACATGGACGTCGAACGGGCCAGAGTCGATCAGGCGGTTAAGCTTGTCGGTCGCGTCCTGGCTGCGGGCGCCGTTGTAGCGAATGAGCTCCACGCCGGGCCGGACATTTGGATCGGGCGTCGCGCCGTGCGGGCAGGCGACCCGACCGCCGTCGCGCACTGACGTCAGCGCGCGGTCGGCCGCCTCACCGCTTACTGTGACAAGGGCAGCGTCGAGGCCGCCGGCGGCGAATTCACGAGCGGCCGCCACCACGTCGTCCTTGCGCCCGTTGACGATGGCGTCGGCGCCCAGCCGCTGCGATAGCGCCACGCCGTCATCGCCCGAAGCCACCGCCAATACGCGGGCGCCCAATCGTTTTGCGAGTTGGATGGCCATGTGACCGATACCGCCGCTGGCGCCGAAGATCATTATTGCATCGCCCTGCTTTAGGCCGACCTCTTCCAGGCCGCTGAGCGCGGTCAACGCATCCCAGCCCATGACGCCGGCTTGCTCGATCGTGAGCTTGGCGGGGATGAGCGACACGTTGTCCGCATCCGTCACTGCGTAGGTGGCATAGGTTCCACCCTTGGGAAGTGGCATGGATGCAGCGTACACCCGGTCGCCTTCCCTAAAGCGGCTAACCTGGCCGCCAACGGCGACGACTGCGCCCGCGCAGTCCCAGCCGAGCACATAGGGGAATGTCGACGGCATTCCGAAAGCCCCGTCGTAGCCACCCTCACGCTCGAGCGCGTCCCACGAGGCCACGCCCGCCACTTCGACCCGGATTAGGACATCGCTCGGCCCGACCTCGGGCATTGGCACGGCTCGCACAATAACCAGCTCGGCTCCACCGAACCGGTCGATGGCGGCGGCCTGCATTGTATCCGGTTTTGCATTCCTCATGCTTTTTCTCCTAAAAATACTGTTGGTCATGGAACGGCCACCGCTTCCAGCGGTCGTCGATCGAGCCTCGCCGACGTGATTTGTTGTTTCGCGCCGGAGTTCGCTTTTCGGAGGCGTTCCATGATTGGTTGATGATGAAGGCTTGGATCGCCTCCTGTCCCTTTTGCTGTCCTGTCCCGGACGGTCGTGCGATATTCCGCTTCAAGCAGCGCGCGGGGGAGCGCCGATCCCATACGTCCAGTGTCTGGGGCACCAATTGTAGGCATCATTCCGACATCCCATATTTGACTGGCCCAACGCTCGGCTCGCTTGTCGTCCGAGGCAGAGTTATGGCTTGGGAAGCGCGACACCAATACGCACGCAGGCGTAAGTGGTTACCTGCCGGTAAGGAGGGCAAAGTGAACAAACCCACCGAGAATGGATTGGCAACCGCGATAAAGATGGTTTCCGGCAAGTGGAAGCTGGACATCATCTGCGAACTCGGCGCGACACCACGCAGGTTCGGCCGGCTGCGGCAGTCAATTCCGGCGATCAGCGAAAAGATGCTGACGCAGCAGCTGCGAGAACTCGAGGCAGACGGGCTTGTGAACCGAAAAGTCCATCCGGGTTCTCCGGCGAAGGTCGTCTATTCGTTGACGGAAAGCGGATCGACGCTCTGTGCCGGGGCAGAGGGCTTATGCCGCTGGGGTGAACAGGTGCATTGCTCGGGTCAGCCGGAATGATCGCCGCGATGAAGCGACTGCGGTTCGCACTTTCACGTCGCTGACGATTTACCCGACGAGACTTTCCAACGGTCGATGACGAGGATATCGTCGACGAACTGTCGAACCAGCGCCTTGTTGGCCGTCCTCCAGTTTGACAGTGGGGTGCCGGATGCGCGGGGTTTTGCTGTTCATTCTGTTGGTGCTTGCACCGATTGCATCGCATGCCGCCGCCATCCACGACGCCGCGAAAACGGGCGATGTCGCGGCGATTGCGGCAGCGCTCGACGCAGGTGCCGATGTCGATGAGAGTGATGGGCAAGCCACACCACTCTATCTTGCGGTCAGGGGCGGGCATTTTGCGGCGGCAAAACTGCTCATCGAACGCGGTGCCGACGTCAACGCCGCCCCGACGCCGGGTTTGGGTCCTGCCCTCATGCCGGCTCTGGCAAAACGCCGGATCGATTTGATCAATCTGTTGCTGGAGAGGGGCGCAAATCCAAATTCGCAGCGCAACCGCGAAAACGCCCTTCACATCGCCGCCAGATCCGGTTGCCTCGATTGCGTGAAGGCACTGGTTGAGGCCGGCGCGGATGTGAATGCGAAGACAAAGGACGGCAAGACATCGCTCCATCTGGCGAAATTCAAGGGGCAACGCGAAGTGGCTGATTATCTCATCGCGCACGGCGTCATCTTGCCAACGCCAGCCCCGATCTCGAAGAAGTTGGCTGCCGCCGACGTGGAGAAAGGCCGAGCCTCCTTCTCCCGCCTCTGTGCCTACTGCCACAATGCCGTGCCGGACGAAGGGGCCAATCAGGGACCGACTTTGTGGAACGTCGTCGGTCGCGACAAGGCATCTGTGGCCAAGAGGCGTTACTCCGACGCCTTGCTGGCATGGCAGGGTGTCTGGACATACGAGGACCTGAACAAATTTCTGCTTGAGCCCATGCTCACGACGCCGGGCGTTTACATGGAAGTGCCGGGTGCTCCGGACGGGACTGAAAGAACAAACATAATTGCCTACTTGCGCACACTCAGTGACAAGCCCATCCCGCTACCCTGAGCCCTCGCGCCCAGGAGTGGCGCGGCCGGGTTGCGCCGAAGCCGATGAGCGCTCGAATTCTGCATGGAGGTCACTTCGCTTCCCCTTGACCATTGACCGGTTGGTCCGATCTTGGCTGGGGCGGCGAGAGCAGTTTTTGGGGCGCAAGTCGGACCGCTCCGAGCGGTGATCTCAGAAAGGCGCAGCAACAATGTACGAGACCCAGTTTCATCCTGTCCGGCGCGCCAAGCCACACTTTGGGGCTAGACTGCAGTGCACGCTCCGCATGCCCAGCCGTTGAGTTCACCTCGACTTGGCTTTGAGTTGCGCTATCTAGCCAAAAATGGAGGCAGCCGTGCGTATGAAGTTCCTACTGGTGACATCAGCGACGATGATGGCGACAGTCGTTGCCCACGCGGGCAGCCAGTCCTCGAACACCAGCTCGAATAGCTCGTCGAACAACGGCGTTGTGCGTGAGCGGATTGTCGAGACCTACTGTGAAGATGACTATTGTGAGACCTACGTCAAACGCAGCGTTTACCAGGAAGACCGATCCTCCCGTCGTTACAAAGACTATGATCGTCGCCGCTATCGCGACCGCTACACCGATGAAGACGACGAGGACTAAGGAAGAAGCCGGGCCGCTGACGCATGCCAAGGCCCGATCTTGGCATCGGATCGGCGGCCCAGCTTCTCGCATCGTTCCGAAATTTTTGGCCCACCCAGGACGAGGATGACGGTTCGCGACTTTGCGGCGACAAGGATTATCGCCGCCAGAAGGGCTTGGCGATCTCTGCCTCGACCTGCCGTCTCGTCAGCCCGATGTCGTCGATCAAATGCGGATTGTCCTTCGCCATCTGCTCAAGCTCCCAGCGAAAGCGTTTCCGGTCGTCCCAGGCCGCGATGATGCTTCGCAGGGTCGTCAGGTGCCGACGCAATATTCCCGCCGGCTCGACGGGCGTTGCCCCTGCCTGATGCGGGGCCGATGCAAGAGTATCGTTCATAGCAACCTCCATAGGTTTGAGGTCCAGGGACCTTCGACCTGAAAGAGGCTGAATTCTGCAGGATACGAACAGCGTCGTAATTAAGCTCTGCCAAATAGTTCTCAAAGCTTCCAAACGGGCTATAGATACGCCGCATGCAGGGATCGCGCTTCGCCTTTGGTCCGTTCGTGCTTGATCCCGGTGCGGGAACGCTGCTTCGCAACGATGTCCCCGTTGCCGTAGGGTACCGCGGGCTAAAGCTGCTTGCGGCGCTCGTTGGACGAGCCGGCGAAATCCTTGAGAAGGCCGAGTTGATGGACGCGGCGTGGCCGGGCACGGCCGTCGAGGAAGGCAACCTCACCGTACAGATCGCGCTGCTGCGAAAGCTGCTTGGCCCGGCTGCAGATGGCGGCGAATGGATCGCCACGGTTCCGCGCGTCGGCTACCGCTTCACGGGGCCCGTCGAACAGCTCGGCGCGAAGCGAAAACCTTTGCCGCTGCCCGGCAAGCCATCGATAGCGGTGCTGCCCTTTGTCAATGTCAGCAACGATCCCGAGCAGGAATCCTTCGCGGATGGCTTGACCGAAGACCTGATCACCGACCTGTCCAGGATCTCCGGGCTGTTCGTCATCGCACGCAACTCGGCCTTCGCCTACAAAGGAAAGGCGATGGACGTACGCGATATCGCACAGGATCTCGGCGTGCGCTACCTGCTGGAGGGGAGCGCACGGCGCGTTGCGGGGCGCGTGCGCATCAACGCCCAGCTGGTCGACGCAGTGAGTGGCGACCATCTATGGGCGGAGCGCTTCGATCGCAGCCTGGAAGACATTTTTGCCGTTCAGGACGAGGTCACCGGCAAGATCGTCGAGGCGTTGCTCGGCAGGCTGCGCGCACCGCCGCCGCGCAACCGGCCCAAAAGTCTCGAGGCTTACGATCTCTGCGTGCGGGCGCGAAAGCTGATGGATGACACGCCGCAGACGGCGCGCGAAGCGCATCTGATGCTTACCCGCGCGGTTTCGCTCGATCCGGAATATGCCGAGGCCTATCGCTGGCTTGCCATGAACCACTGGATGGGATGGGTGCATTCCGGCGGACCAACCAAAACGGCCCGTAGCGTTGCGTTGGAACTGGCGCGCAAAGCCGTGGCGATCGATCCGAACGATGCCGGCTGCCGCTGGGTTCTGGCTTACCTGCTTGCCTATGAGCGCAGCTTCGCCGAGGCGGATGCGGAATTCGCCAGGGCGATCGAGCTCGATCCGAACGAGGCCGATGCCTGGGCGGCATTGTCCGACATCGCGGTCCTGGCCGGACGGGTCAAGGAAGGCCTTGAGCACATTCGCAAGGCGTTCCGGTTGAACCCGTTTCCGGCAAGTTGGTACTATCTGACGCTTGGCCAGGCGCAATATGCCGCCGGCCAATACGAAGCGGCTGTCGAAACACTGCGCAGGGACGAGACTTATCGTACAAGCTCGCGCCGCTTCCTGGCGGCAAGCCTTGCCCAACTGGGCCAGGTCGACGAGGCGCGCGCAGAGGCCGAACTGTTCCTCGTCGGCAACCCGCATTTCACCACGCGCCACTGGACCGCGACGGAGCCATTCCGCGACGCTGCGACGCTCGAGCATTTCGTCGATGGCTTCCGCAAGGCCGGCCTTCCGGAGTGACGTGCCGTTCGTGCGACTATTCCTCAAGGCGACTCGTGGCGTCACGATCGCGCTCGTACCGTCTGGTCAGCGGAAACGGCGGCAACCAGGACTCGCGACGGATGATCCAGCTTTCGTAGGTTGGCATCAGTTGGTCAGGGGCATCCAGGGATCCCAGGTTCACTTCGATTTCGTCTGCGGTGCGTCCGAAAATTGTCGAGCCGCAGCGGGGGCAGAAAAACCGCCCGGCGTAGTCGCGCGTCTCGCCTTCGATCGTCACCGCATCCTGGGGGAACACCGCGGAAGCGTGAAAAAGGGCGCCATGATGCTTGCGGCAGTCAAGACAATGACAAATGCCGACCCGGTATGGGAGTCCCGACGCCACAATCCGGACGTTGCCGCACAGGCAACCGCCAGTGAATCGGTCCATGCTGCGTCTCCTCCAAAATCAAGTGGTCGCAATGGCTACAACGAACGGCACCGTCATTGCAATTGCCCCGTGCGGGGCCGTCTGCGGGACGCATCGACTCCGCAGTGGGCGATAGCTGGCTCGCTTGCTGCAGCCGCAACCAGCTGGAAAGTTCGGACGAAGCGGCCCTTTCGCTCTTGACAATTACACTCGTCAACGCGCATTGACAGGAAAGATTGTCAATGTGAGGGCTGCATGCTCGATATCGAAGTCATAGATCGGCCGAGCGCGGCCGCCGCCGCGTTGGAGCCCGTTCGGAGTCAACTCCTCTCAGAACTGCGGGAGCCGGCCTCGGCCGCTACCCTCGCCACACGCCTCGGCCTCAAGCGGCAGAAGATCAATTACCACCTGCATGCTCTGGAGGAGCACGGGCTTGTCCAAGTTGCAGACACGCGCAAGTGGGGTGGCCTGACGGAGCGGCTCATGGTGGCGAGCGCCACAAGCTATGTCATCTCGACGAGCGCACTGGGTCCGGTCGGCGCCGATCCGGACAGCACCCCGGACCGCCTGTCGGCAAGCTACCTGATCGCGCTCGGCGCCCGGCTGGTGCGGGAGATCGGAGTTCTCCAGCGCGCCGCCACCGATGCCGGCAAGCGCTTGGCGACCTTGGCGATCGACACCGAAATCCGCTTCCGCTCCGCCGCCGACCGCGCCTCGTTCACGCGTGAATTGACTGAGGCCATCACCACGCTGGCGGCACGCTATCACGACGAAACCGCGCCGCAGGGACGGTCGCATCGCCTTGTCGTGACGGCGCATCCGTCACCAGCCAAACCGCAAGGAAAGGAGATTCAGTAAAAAAGATGCTGCCGGCGATCGCTCGGTCGATGCAGCAAGCATCGCAAAACGGGAGGAGCCAAAATGGCGAACCCGGCTTGGAAAGCACTTCCCAACGCCCGCGGAGTAGCGCCGCAGGGGAAACGCAATTGTCAGTTTCATCCACGCTGGCGGCGCCGACGAAGCTTTCCGAGCTATGATTGCCGACTTCGTGCGGGCAAGCCGCTGGGGTGCTTCTGCGCAGTCTGCTCCGCAAGCAGATCGAAGAGCCATGCCACGCCCGCATCCATCATCGCGACCTTGGGAGCGACGGCGTTGAGCCGGAAGCCGGGCAACGGCAACGGGGCATCGAGGCTCAGCACGCCGAAACGCGCCGCATGCATGGCAACGAACCGCCGCGGCAGGGCCGAGATGAGGTCGGTCTCGGCGATGACCGCGAGCGCAAACATGAAGTTCGGAACCGTCAACGCAACCCGTCGCGCCCGGCCTTGCTTGGCCAGTTGTTCATCGACGAAGCCGTAAGGATCGCCGCTGTCCGAGACGACCAGATGCTGCATGCTGCAGTATCGTTCCAGGCTCGGATCACGCGCGAACGGATGTCCAGGGCGCATGGCAATGACAAAGTCCTCTTCGTAGATGCAGCGCTTTTCGAAGCGAGGCGGGATGTCATCGGACGGAATGATCGCGATATCGATGGCGTGCGCCTCGAGATCGACAATCGCGCTCCGCCAGACGCGGGCTGGCGAGGGCAAGATCTGACGCACGCCGACGTCGATGCGTGGCGCAATCCGGCTGAGTTCGGCGAGGAGCGGGCGCAGGATCACGGCTGAGACACCGTCCGGTGCGCCGATTGCGAACCGGCGCATGGCCGTGGCGGGATCGAAGGGCGCGGCAGTCGCCATCACGCTGCGCACGCGCGCCAGAACGTCGGCGATCGGCGCGGCGAGTTCCGTAGCACGCGCCGTCGGCACCACGCCCTTGGGCGTTCTCAGGAACAGCGGATCGTTGAGGAGCCGGCGCAGCCGGCCTAGTCCGTGACTGACTGCCGATGGCGTCAGGTTAAGCCGGTCCGCCGCCCGGCCCACGTGGCCCTCTCCGAGCACGGCCTCGAAGAGGACGAGGAGATTGAGATCGGTGCGCGAAAGATCAGTTTCATTCAGCATATTCCTGAAATCATATCATCGGCTTCATCAAGATCAACATGCAATTCTGCCGGCTGAGCGGTGCATCGCTCGGACGAACGCGAATGGCGGCTCGAGCACCGTCACGCGGACCCGCTCGTCCCGGGTGTCAGCCTGGAGCAGGCGGCCGCGCTGGAGCTACAGCGGACCCAAAGAGATGGCACCGCCCATTACAAGGCCTGTTGCGCTGGCGGCTCTTTCGCCACTGCGGCTTCCTCCTGGCTGAGGGCGCCCGGCCGGAGCTTGAACAGGATCAGCAGCGGCCCGGCGACGAAGATGGAGGAATAGGTCCCGGCGAGGATGCCGAAGATCATTGCGACTGTGAAGGACTGGATCACCTCGCCGCCCCAGATCGAAAGCGCCGCCAGCGCAAACAGCGTGGTCACGCCGGTCAGGACCGTTCGCGCCAGCGTCTGGTTCATCGACAGGTCGAGCAGCTCGGCAATCGGCATTCTTTTATAGCGGCGCAGATTCTCGCGGACCCGGTCATAGACGACAACCGTATCGTTGATGGAATAGCCGACAATAGTCAGGATCGCGGCAATCGAGGTCAAATTGAACTCTATGCCGGCGACGACGTAGAAGCCGACCATCAGGATCACGTCGTGGAACGTCGAAATGATGGCGCCGAGCCCGAACTGCCACTCGAACCTGATCCAGATGTAGACGAGCATCGCCAGCAGCGAGGCGAGCACGCCCATTGTGCCGTTGAACGCGAGTTCGGAGGACACTGTCGGACCGACAACCTCGATGCGGCGGAACTCGTAGTCGGTTTCGAGCGCGCTTCTTACCTTCTCGACGGCGGACTGTTCGGCAACGTCGCCGCCCCCCTGGGTGCCGATGCGGATCAGCACATCCCGGGCCGAGCCGAACTCCTGCACCTGCACCTCGCCCAGTTCGAGACCCGTCAGCCGCTCACGGATGTCGCCGATGTCGGCCTGCTGGCCCTTTGCCTGCACCTCGATGCTCGAACCACCGCGGAAGTCGATGCCGTAGTTCATGCCGACAGTGAAGAACAGCACCGCCGAAGCGATCGACAACAGCACGGACAGCGTGAAGGCGTATTTTCTGAAGGCCATGAACGGCACGCGCGTGTCGTCGGGCACCAGCCGCATGACACCGGCGGGCATGGTTTTCGGCCGCTGCCGGCGAAGCCAGAACGCGACCAGCCAACGCGTCAGCGTGAACGCCGTGAACACGGTGGTGACGATACCGATGGCGAGGGTGACGGCAAACCCCTTGATCGGCCCCGAGCCGAGGAAGAACAGGATGACGGCGGCAATCAGCGTCGTCACATTGGCGTCGACGACAGTCGCCAGCGCCTGTTTGAACCCGGAATCCATCGACTGCACGATCGAGCGCCCTTGGCGGTTCTCTTCGCGGACGCGCTCGAAGATGATGACGTTGGAGTCGACCGCCATGCCCATCGTCAGCACGATGCCGGCGATGCCAGGCAGCGTCAGCGTCGCCCCGAGCACGGACAGGACGGCGATGATCAGTGCGACGTTCGCGAGGAGCGCGATATTCGCGATCAGCCCCAGTCGCCCATAGGCGAACAGCATGAAGCCGACGACGAGGACCCCGGCGATGATTGCCGCGAACTGGCCCGCCTCGATCGAATCGCTGCCGAGGCTCGGACCGACGGTGCGCTCCTCGACGATGGTGAGGTCGGCAGGCAGTGCACCGGCGCGCAGCAGGACCGCAAGATCGTTCGCGCTCTCCACCGTGAAACTGCCGGATATCTGCCCGGTGCCGCCCAGGATCGGTTCGCGGATCTGCGGCGCGGAGATCACCTCGTTGTCGAGGATGATCGCGAACAGGCGCCCGACATTGGCCTGGGTAGCCTGACCGAAGCGGGTGGCGCCGCGGCTGTCGAAGCGAAACGAGACCACCGGCTCGTTGGTGCGCTGGTCGAAAGTTGCCTGCGCATCGACAAGGTTTTCGCCGGAAACGATGATCCGGTTCTCGATCAGATGCGGAACCCGCGGCTCTTCCGTCGAATACATCACCGTCGAGCCCGCCGGCGGGCGGCCGGAGATCGCCTCCTCGACCGGGATCGACTGGTCGACCATCTGGAAGGTCAGCTTAGCCGTCTGTCCGAGGATATCCTTCAGCCGCTGCGGATCCTGCAGGCCCGGCACCTGGACCATGATGCGGTCCGATCCCTGGCGCTGGATGATCGGCTCGGTCGTGCCGAGCTCGTTGACGCGCCGGCTCACCACCTCGATCGATTGGGTCAGCGCCGCGGCGATCCGGTAGTCGATCCCGGCTTCGGTCAGCGTGAAGCGCAGCAGGCCCGGTTCCGGCTCGGTCATCTCCATCTCGGTCACCGAGCCGCTCATGAACATGCCCGTCGAGATCGGCTGCACCAATCTTTCGAGCGCGCTCTTCGCCGCTTCGATCTGGCCTTGGTCGCGAATGCGGACCTGGATGGAACTGGCGGTGCCGGCAAGCCCGGTATAGCCGATCTGGGCATCGCGCAGCGATGTGCGGACCTCGTCGCGTGCCGATTCGAGGCGTTCGTTGGCAAGGTCCTGCCGATCGATCTGGAGCAGGATGTGCGAGCCGCCCTGCAGGTCGAGCCCCAGCGTCAGCTGCTGCTTGGGCAGCCAATTCGGCAGCGATGCCAGAGTGGAGGCGGGAACCAGATTGGGAGCTGCGTAAAGAATACCGGCCAGGACCGTCAGCCAGATGAGAATGGTCTTCCAGCGCGAAAAATGCAGCATGTTCTTGTCCGTTCAGCCCATATCGGGCACAAACCGCCTCCGACAAGAGCTTTGGCGTTCCGATCGGCGAGCAACTCGACGAACGGAACGCGATGTGAAGTTTTGCGAGTCTAGAGCCGCGGTCGCGCGGCCAGGTTCACGCCGTGAGAAGCGGAGGCGCGCGCGCATCAAAGGCGTGGATCGGCGACATTTCCGGCCGGCCGTCAGACCATATGCCAAACGGTGCGGCTGACGCAGTTTCGAGCGGCAGCCGCAAATCCGCGATAATGCAAAACGGTTTGCCATCTCTCGCAATGACAGGTGTCTTGACACGGGAAGTCTCAGCGCCGACGTGGCGCGCAACGCTGCGGGCAAGGACAGTCGGGTGTGCGACTGGCTCGGTCGCGCCGATTTGGCCTTCGGCAAGGTCATGCGCAACCTGGTCGGCTGTTGCCGCAGGAATGGTCCAGATCAGAAAGAGCAGCGAAGCCAGCAGCCGCAGACCGGCACCCAGGCTGAGCACGACGCCGGGCCCGTCCCGTCCTCGGCCGCCTCGTCTCATCCCATCGCTACGGCGTGCATACACTGCGACCAAAACGCTTTCGCTTTCGTTGCCTCGGTAAGCGGCGAGCCGCTTTCCTGGTCTCACTATAGCACTTGCGTTGCGAATTGAAGCGCAGCTTTCACGTACTCAAAGGGTAAGTCAGTTGGCCGATCGGCTGGCAGCCTACCGCTTCTCGACCAACCGGACATAGTTTTGCAGGATACCGCACCAGCCACGATCGGATTCGAAGATCTCACGCACCGCTTCACCGGCCGCGCCCATGTTCTCAAGCTGACGATGCTCGAGCTCGACGCGAGTCGCGTTCTCGCCGGCCTCGGAGAACTTGACCTCGACTTCGGTCAGCAGCGACGGATCATATTGCCAGTCGGCGCGAATCCGCCATGCCAGGACGATGCGGTTTGGCGGCCAGCACTTCGCCCCAGTCGCATTCCGTCCCATCCTCGCCACCGATATCAGCATGTATTCCAAGGCGATGGCGGCAAGCGGCGTCGCTATTGCGAGATTATCGATCGGCTGGTGGCGCACGGGCTGGCACGCGCTGGTCGATCAGCTTGACCGTGCCAACGGCCCAAAAAAGCCGATGATACGCGTTATTCGCGTATGACCAGGGTCGAGGAAGGCTATGTCCAAACCCTCAGGGAAGGACGATCGATCAGGCATCACAAACTTCCACGCAAAGCGTGCGATCCCATGATGAACATCCACGTCACTTGTCCGTAGATGCGGGCACCGGGACGCTTGGCCAGAACTCTTGCGATGTGCGCGAGCAGTTCTTCCACGCCAGTCGCATGGACTGTAGGGTCTGTGTATGTCGCGCCGTCGCTCCAGATCGGTAACAGCAATGCCCGCCGCTGCTCGGCGTTCTGATCGGACAATACGAATCGATGAGAAGCGTCAAAGGCATTCTATTCCCCCAAGTAGGTCACTGGTCTGACCGGCCCTGCTCGGACAACAAAGCCCGATCCCGCTGGCTGACGGCAAAGCGTGGTCCGCCTCAATAAGGCCGGAGACCAAATCCGCTCAGCCAGTCAGAAGGGATCCGCCTCGCACTCCAGATCGGAGAGATCTCTTATCCGGACTTCCCAGAAATTGCGACAACGCTGCGAAATCATCATGTAAGCGGCCAGTTGCAATCGCCCGTTGGAAGATCGCGTCGTAACCGTCGGCCACAGAGCGGTCGATCTTGCGCGCCTCCATCAGCTCCAAAAGATGCTGGAATGCGCCGTAATGCGGGGAGATCGACGAGAGCGTCTCATCGTCGCTGGCAAAACGGCCAGCATCCGTTCGCTTGATCAGGTCGGCGACAAGCCCGTCAACAACAGGCGCTGTTGCGGTCCACTGCCGAGCCAACTCGCCGAGGTCGATCTCTTCGGCCTGACTCACGGCGATCGCATGCAGCGTGCCGAACAGCGCGCCCCACGTGAGAGCAAGCAGCGCGCTATCAAGTGCGTTCGCACGTCCCGGCTCTTCCCCGATATGCTGGACATTGCCGCCCAAGGCACGAAACATCTCCTCGTTCGCGTCGAAGCCTGGCTTGGCCCCGAGATCAGTATCGTCCCGGCATCTGTGCCGATGAAATCCGGCGTGGCCATGATTGCGCCATCGAGATAGCTGGCTCCGTGCTCGGCAAACCATTCAGCGGCTTCAAGTGCGCCATGCGGCGTTCCCGAAGTGAGTTCCACGACCAGCTTGCCGCGAATAGCTGAAGCAACAGCATCGTCGTGCAGAACTGCAGCGGTTGCCTGGTAGTCACTTACGTTCACAATGACAATTTCAGCCGCATTGACAGCTTCCAGGACGGACCCCGCGACAGTGGCGCCGAGCGTGGCCAGCGGTTCGGCCTTCTGTTTCGTCCTGTTCCAGACCGTCGTCCGATATCCCGACCGGAGCAGGGCGCGGGCGAGCGCCGATCCCATACGACCCGTCCCGACAACGCTGATTGAAAGCTTCATTGCAACACTCCATGCCAATAGACGCCAATAGGCGAGCGGCGCCAATGTTTGCCGTCAAGGGCAGAGGTATGTCGGAGTGAATGGGGCGCATAATACGCACCTGGAGGTAAGTGGTTACCCAACGGTAAGGAGAGCATCATGAATGAGCCGACGGGCAATTGCGGCTTCGCAACGGCGATCATGGCGATCGAAGGGAAGTGGAAAGTGGATAGTCTTTGTGAGCTTGGAACGGCGTCTCGCAGGTTCGGCCGATTGAGGCAGTAGATTCCGGCGATCAGTGAAAAGATGCTGACGCAGCAATTACGCGAACTGGAGGCTGACGGGCTTGTGAACCGAGAAGTCTATCCGTGATCGCCGACCAAGGTCGTCTATTCGTTGACAGAAAGCGGAGCGGCGCTCAATGCTGGAGCAGAGGCGTTATGTCGTTGGGGTGAGCAATTCCCTTCCCGCACCGATGCTTAAGGATGCCGTTCGCCATGCGAGTTGGAAGTTGGCTCATGGCGCTTCGCCCTCGGCCGAAAACAGCGACAGCCAATACCGGGCGATATCGTTGCGGCGCATGAAGACGGCGAAACTGTATGTCAATCCGCAGAACTCTGGACACAAGGATGCCGATCCACCACGCCAGGCGACAATTTCGGGGCCACCGCCCTTTGCGGGGCTTGTCTGGCTTGGAGCGGCATCAGTACGGCGTTTGCATTGACGGAAGTCTGGAGGTGCTCAGCTGGCTGTCAGTCCGTGTGTGCGCCCAGGCGCCACGGCACTGACCGATTCCCGCTCGACCAGCGGGCATTCAAGCTTGGTAATGGGGTAGCGGCCGCGGCCGGGCGGTGCAGGGACTTCCAATTGCTCGATCGCCCATTGCCCCATCGCCATATGCGGCAGGATCGACGTCGTCAAAGGTGGGAACAGATGCCGGGCGATTTCCTCGTCGTCATAGCCGATCACGGAAATATCCCCAGGGATGTGCAGGCCGGCTTCCTTCAGCGCTTCGTAGCAGCCGATCGCGGTTCGGTCGTTCTGGCAGAAGATTGCGGTTGGGCGGTCCTTGAGCGCCAGAAGCTTGACGGTCGCGGCGTAGCCGGCGCTCGCTGACCAGTCGCCCTCGACCACCAGCTCCGCATCGAACGGGATGTCGGCCGTCGCCAGCGCCCGGCGGTAGCCCTTCAGCCGATCCTGCGCCGCCTGCATCCACGGCTCGCCGGTGATTGTGGCGATGCGGCGGTGGCCATGGCTGATCAGGTGGCGGGTGGAACTCTGCCCGCCGGCGATTTCGCTCGGCACCACGGCGGGGAAGGCGTAGTCGGCGGTATAGCAATTGAGCAGGATGACCGGGATATCGAGGTCGTAGAGATAGTCGGGCGCGGCGATCTCGCGCGTGAAGATGGTCATGTAGATCAGCGCCGAAATGCCTCGCTTGGTCAGTGCCGCAATCGCGCGCGGCTCCATGACGGAATCACCCAAAGTCTGAGCGACCAGCACGACGTTCCCGGCATTCCACGAGGCTTGGCGCGCTCCTTCTATGGCGACGACTGCCTCGGGACTGGTCGCCAGTTGATCGACTGCGAAGCCGATCACCCCGTCCAGCCCTTCGAACGAGGCGATGGGGCTGCGAAGAGCAGAGAAGGCTGGTGGCGCATAGCCGAGACCCCGCGCGGCCTCAATCACCCGATCGCGGGTCTGCTGCGAGAGCCTTATGCCCGGCGTGTTGTTGAGGACGAACGAAACCGTTGCCTGCGAGCAGCCGGCGGCCTTGGCGATATCGGTCATGGTGACGCGACTCTTGGGATTCTTGGCCGATGGCTTTCGGCGCCGGGAGGCTTCGAGGGGAGGATCGCGCAGATCCGTTGGTTCGCTCATGGCATTGTATTCCATATTCCCGGCTTGGCTAACCAGCGGTCGTCCTGGGACATCATTAAAGACGGCAGGACGGCCGACGGCGCTTCGCATTTATAAAACAGGCATCGATTAATCATTATTATCATCCTGGCAGCCGAATGGCTAGCAGCGCGGAGACAGCGATACGCGGTTCTGGAGATCGATTGCTGGGAACGTGATCCAATTTCAAGGTTCCCTTTCTCACCACACGGCAGGCAGCCATTCGCCAGCGACAACCAGGTTTCCAACCAGAGACTAATACTATTTACTAATAGCAGTAAGCGTTCTATTCTCAATTCGTCATGCCCGGCTCGGGACCGAACGGGCCATGACGGGAAGCAGGCGTGTGGCGCGGCATCCGGGCTCTTGGGCCGGCAAAGCAACGCCACGCAATTACTGAAATGTCAGACAAATCCGACTATACGAACTGCCAATGAGTCTCTAAAGTCCAAAATCGCGGCTGGGATGGCGCCGTTCTTTCGCTGCCAGCACCCTTGAGGAGGAGGGCGTCCAAGCCGCATTCGACAAAGTTCAGATCAGCGAAAATGACTGGATCAAACGGGAGGTTGAACATGAAATCTGCGATACGAAATGTGTCCGTCGCCGCAGCGGCCCTGGCTCTCGGTCTGTCCTTCACGGCGATCGCCGGTGCCCAGGACAAACCGACGCTGGCCTTCGTCGTCAACGGCGCTTCCGATTTCTGGAAGGCGGCCGAAGCCGGCGTCAAGAAGGCCCAGGCCGAATTGCCCAACTACAATCTCGAGCTCAAATATCCGGAACAGTCGTCGGTCGCCATCCAGCAGCGGCTGATGGACGATCTGGTGACGGCCGGCGTCAAGGCGATCATGGTTTCGGCCGTCGATCCCAAGACCTCCACCGACGGGCTCAACAAGATCGCCTCGGAGACGGCGCTGTTCACCACCGACAGCGACGCGCCGCAGACCAAGCGTATCGCCTATATCGGCTCGTCCAACATCGATGCCGGCAAGCAGGCGGCCGAGATCGCCAAGAAGGCGATGCCCGACGGCGGCAAATGCCTCGGCTTCGTCGGCCTGCTCGGCGCCGACAATGCCAAGGAGCGCATCGAAGGCATGAAGGAAGGGCTCGCCGGCACCAAGATCGAGCTGATCGACGTGCGTGGCGACGACATCGACCAGGCCCGCGCCAAGAAGAACGTCGAGGACGCGCTGGTCGCCAGCCCAGACGTCACCTGCATGGTCGGCTTCTATTCCTACAACACCCCGCGCATCTATGAAGCGCTGCGCGACGCCGGCAAGCTCGGCCAGATCACGGTCGTCGGCTTCGACGACGATCCGATCACGCTCGGCGGCGTCAAGGAAGGCACCGTTGCCGCCACCGTCGTGCAGCAGCCGTTCGAGTGGGCCTACCAGGGCATGAAGCTGATGGCTGCCTATCTCGAGGGCGACAAGTCGGGTATTCCGGAGAACGGCCTGATCATCATCCCGACCAAGATCATCGGCAAGGACGACGTCGACGCCTATGCCGCCAATCTGAAAGCGATGTCCGGAAACTGATCGTCGTCGGCGCTGGCCCCTCATCCCCCTTCTTCCCGTGCAGAACGGGGAGAAGGGCAGTGGTTGCAACACTGGCGAATCCTCCGTTTTTTACGGGGAGAGGGTGAGGGGGAGGGCAGCGCGACGCTGGCGTGACTGGCTCCGCTTGTTATTGACGGGCCTGATCAGGCTCGTCAATCTGCGGGGAGGCCGGCCCGCCAACTGCTGTCAGGCATGATGAACTATTCCGACGCATCCATCGGCGTATCCACGATTGCCCCGTTCCTCAGTCTCGAGGGCGTGCGCAAGACCTATCCCGGCGTGGTCGCGCTGGACGGGTTTTCGCTGGAGGTCAGGCCTGGCGAGGTTATCGGCCTCGTCGGCGAAAACGGCGCCGGCAAGTCGACGCTGATGAAGATCCTCGGCGGCGTGACCACACCCGACACTGGCACGATCACCGTCGACGGCGTCGCCCATGACGGGCTGACGGTCGAGGCCAGCATCGGTTCCGGTATCGCCTTCGTCCACCAGGAACTCAACCTGTTCGAAAACCTCGACGTTGCCGCCAACATCTTTTTCGGCCGCGAGCCGTTGCGCGCCGGTCCGCTCAGGCTTGTCGACCGCACCAGGCTGCGCACGCTGGCGGCGCCACTGCTCAAACGCGTGGGCGCCAATTTCTCGGCAAACACCCCGGTATCGGCGCTGTCGCTTGCCCAGCAGCAGATGGTCGAAATCGCCAAGGCGCTGTCGATCGAGGCGCGGCTGGTCATCCTCGACGAGCCGACGTCGAGCCTGCCCCTTGCCGAAACCGACAAGCTGCTCGATGTCATCAAGGCGTTGAAGGCCGACGGCATCAGCGTCATCTTCATCTCGCATCGCCTTCACGAGGTCGAGCGGGTTGCCGATCGCGTCGTCGTGCTGAGGGACGGCATGCTTGCCGGCACGCTGCCGAAGAACGCCATCAACCACGACCAGATGGTCAAGCTGATGATCGGCCGCATGCTGAAGGAGCGGGAGAAGGCTGCAGAATCGGCGCGCCCGCCCGGCGCCGTCGCGCTGTCGGCCAAGGCCGTTCGCACCAGCGCCTATCCAGACCGACCGGTCGATCTCGGCGTCAGGCGCGGCGAAATCCTTGGCCTGGCGGGCCTTGTCGGCTCCGGCCGCACGGAGCTTGCGCGCGTGCTTTTCGGCATCGAGAAGAGCCTTGGCGGCGCGCTCCAGCTTGATGGAAAAGATCTGGTTCTTGGTTCGGCGGCCGACGCTGTGGCCAACGGGATCTTCCTCGTCCCCGAGGATCGCAAGCTGACCGGCATCCTGCTCGACCTGTCGATTGCCCAGAATATTTCGCTCCCCAATCTGCCGGCACATGCCCGGCGATCCCTGGTCTCTGCCCGCGCCGAAGCCGTCACCGCCGAGAAGCAGAAACGCAATCTCGGCATCAAGGCGCCCTCGGTGGCGACGCGCACCGGCACGCTGTCCGGCGGCAACCAGCAAAAGGTGGTGCTGGCCAAGTGGCTGGCCATGAGCCCCAAGGTGATGATCCTCGACGAGCCGACCCGCGGCATCGACATCGGTGCCAAGGCGGAGATCTACGGGCTGATGCGGGCGCTGGCCGATGCCGGCGTCGCCGTGCTGATGATATCGAGCGACATGGAGGAGGTGATCGGCGTCTCCGACCGCATCGCCGTGATGCATGAGGGCCAGATCTCAGGCATCCTCGACAAGGAACAGTTCAGCCAGGAAAACGTGCTGCTGCTGGCCGTCGGCAAGCAGCCGAAATAGCTTTTGTTTGGCGCAGGTTCCGGTCGCAAAACCGCGCAACACTTTTGCGGAACCTGCTTAGGCAGGCATTGGGGAGAAGACGATGAGCAAAAAAGATCTCGGCCTGCTGATCCTGATCCTTGTGGTCGGAGCGGTGGTGGCGATCATCAACCCGCGATTCCTGCTGCCGATCAACCTCGCCAACACATCGAACCTGATTGGGCTGTTCGGTATCCTGGCGATCGGCCAGGCCTTCGTCATCATCACCGGCGGCATCGAATTGTCGGTCGGCTCGGTGGTCGCGCTGCTCGGCGTCCTGTTCGTCGATTTCATCGCCACGCGCGGCATGGCATGGCCGGTGGCACTGCCGCTGATCCTGGTGCTTGGCGGCATCATCGGGCTGGCACATGGCTGGCTGATCACGCGGCTCAAATTGCAGCCTTTCGTGGTGACGCTGTGCGGCCTGTTGATCTATCGCGGCGTGGCGCGGTTCTACACAGCCGACGGCACGGCGGGCTTTGCCTTCGGACAGAACTTTCCGGAGCTCGAATTCCTGACCGCCGGGCGATCCTATGGCGTGCCGAACAGCTTCATCGCGCTGATCGTCATCGCCATCGTGATGTGGGTGGTGCTGCACCGTTCGGTGTTCGGCCGCTACCTCTACGCCATCGGCAAGAACGAGGAAGCGGCGAAATATTCGGGCATCCGCACCGGCCGCGTCGTCATGGCGGCCTATGTCATCTGCGGTGTGCTGACGGCGCTGTCGGCGATCTATTTCGCCATGTACACGCGCTCGATCTCGCCGGCCAGCCACGGCCAGTTCTACGAACTCTACGCCATTGCCGCAGCTGTGCTCGGCGGCTTCTCGCTGCGCGGCGGCGAAGGCTCGCTGATCGGCGTGATCCTGGGTACGGTTCTGCTGCAGGAACTGCAAAACCTCGTCAACCTGCTCGGCATCCCGTCCTCGCTCAATTTCGCGGTGATGGGCGGTGTGATCTTGATCGGCGTGCTGGTCGACCAGCAATGGGGCGTGTACCGGGAGCGGCGGCTGATGCTGGAGGCAACCCGCAAAGGCGCGGCCGGCGCGGCAGCGGAGTAGCGGCTCCGCCTCTCCCTTCTCCCACAGAGGGAGAAGGTAAGAGGCGGCTTAAATCGTGCCCGACCGGTCGGAGAACGCCATTGCCTTGCGCAGCACTTCGACAAAACGCTCGCCGGCCGCCTCGCGCTGGCCGCTATTGTCGATCGGGGTGACGCCTGGCCCGGACAACGCCACATTGGCGCTGCGCGCCAGCCGCGCCAGCACTTCGCCGCGCGACTCGCGGCCGCGCATCGCCAGTCGTTCGGCCAGGATCTGCGGCGATGCGGTGATCTCGACGACAGCCAGATTGGCATAGCGATCGCGCAGCGCCGGGATGATGGCGCGGGAGACATTGGCGATGGCGACGCGGCCATTGGCCACCGACCGGTCGACTTCAGCCGGGATGCCGTAGCGCAAGCCATGCGCCTCCCACGAGATGGCGAAGGCGCCATCCGCTTCCGCCTCGACGAAGGCCGCATCGGCCAGCGTGTCGTGATCCTCGCTTGCCGTGTCGCTCGGCCGGGTGATGACCCGGCGCACGAACTCCAGCCGGGCCTCGTCGGCAAACAGCGACCGGGCATAGCCGATCACCGTGTCCTTGCCGGCGCCGCTCGGCCCGACGACAGCGACGAACACCCCGTCGCGGATCGGAAACGCCGCGGCCGACAATTCACGCTCGATCGACGCCGACACCATCACGCGACCCGACGTCCCTGCCGCCAGACCGTGCGGACAACCGGGACATGATCGTCAAGACGGACGCGAACCAGATCGGCGCGCCGGCCCTGCTCGATGACACCACGGTCGGCGAGCCCGACTGCCTCGGCCGGGTTCTTCGAAACCATCGCCACTGCCTGCGGCAGGGAGATGCCGTCGACAACGTCGCCGAGGAAAAACGCCGACTGGATCAGGCTGAAGGGGATGTAGTCGGACGACAATATGTCGAGCAGGCCTTCGCCGGCGAGTGTCCGGGCTGAAACATTGCCCGAATGCGAGGCGCCGCGCATGACGTTCGGGGCGCCCATCAGCACCCCGAGCCCTGCCGCCTTCGAAGCTTTTGCGGCCTCTTTGGTGGTCGGGAATTCGGCGACGCGGACGCCTTGTTCGATCGCCTCGTCGACATGGCCGGTCGTGGCGTCGTCATGGCTGGCCAGCACGATGCCGCGCTGATGGCAGGCAGCAGCGATGAAGGCGCGGTTCGCCCCAGAATGCGTCGCCGACTCCGCCATCCGCTTCTCGCAGAATTGCTGGAATTCGCGATCCGTCAGCTTCAGCTTGCGCTGGTAGTAGTAGGCATAGGTTTCCAAATCGACGAACTGACGCTGTCCCGGTGCATGGTCCATCAGCGACGCCAGCTTGATCCTGTCATCGCCGTCAAAATGCGCGAAGGCTGCGAGGCAATCCGGCGCCGAAACCTCGCAGCGCAGATGGATGAAATGGTCGGCCCGCAGCCGGTCCTGCTGGACGCTGTCCTCGATCGCATCGGCCAGCTTGCGCATGTCGGCCGAATTCATGTCGGCATCGTCGTCCATGCCGACGCGCAAGGCATCGAGCACGGTGGTGATGCCGGCGGTCGCCACCTGCGCGTCGTGGGCGAGAACGGCGGCGATCGGGTTCCAGCGCACCTTCGGCCGCGGCGCGTAGTGACCCTCCAGATGGTCGGTATGAAGCTCGACCAGCCCGGGAATGATGAAATCGCCGGCCATGTCCTCGCCGTTCCGGCCGGCGCCGGCATCGATCCCGGCGATCAAGCCGTCGCGCAGCACGATCGAGCCTTCGACGATCTCGTCGGCAAGCACGATGCGGGCATTGTTGAGAACGGTCTCGACGGTCATTTCAGGCAGTCCTTGGAGCATTTGCAGCCAATTGGGATGAGTTGGCGTCGCACAAAAGCGGTTAAAACAAGTAGTTTTCAGGCGGTTTTTCTCGCCGGGCGGCGCCCGAGCGCGTGATGGGAGAGCACCATGAACGGGGCGCCAGGTTCGGTTTCGACAAACAGGGTCAGTGCGTCCACCGGCACCGGCCGTTGCAGGACTCCCGCAAACAGGCTGTCGATTGCTGCGCGAAGACGAGGGCTTTCCTGTGACGAGGCCCGGCCGGACAGCGTCATATGAAAACGGAAGGTCTCGAAGACATAGGGGTAACCCCACTGGCAGAGATTGCGGAATTCAGCCGGCTTCAGCGAGTCAGGGCTGCGCCGTTCGATCTCAGCCTCGCTCAGCGGCGCGCGAAAACGGTCGAAGTCGCGCACGACGTCGTCGGCGAAGCGGTTGAGCGCCGGCAGCGGACCTTCCGGCACCAGCGCGAAGAAGCCGTCGATCTGGCTGACGACCAGCCGAGGGATCGTCACCACTGGGGTCGTTTCGGCGAAATCGTCCAGTGCCGCCCGAAGTGCGGCTTCCGTTTCGTTCGAAGCCAGCCGGAAGGGCGCCTTCAGCGTCGCATGAAAACCGTAGCGGCGCGCCGAAGCGGTATGGAAGGCGACTTCCGCCGCCGACAGTTCGCCCACGGCCTCGACCGGCCTCGTGGCGGCGCCGAACGGGTCACGGCCGAGCCAATTGGCGGCGATCCGCGCCAGCGGTTCGTCCTGCCGGGGGGTGAAATAGATTGCGTAGCGCATCGAAAGTCCTCGTCAACTCCCGCTGCCATAGGCGATTTGCATGACGAAATGACGAAGCTGATGATCGCTCCTGATAACAAACTTGTTTAGGCGGGTCATTAGCCGACGATTTTTTCGCCTTGGGCCAGTTGCCGACCCGGACGGGCAGCGCCTCAGGCCTTCATCAGCCATTCGTGCTCGGGCGCGTTGTGGAATTTCCACGTCCGCTTCGGCCCGGCCATGACGTTGAGGTAGTAGAGGTCGTAGCCATGGCAGGCGGCGCAAGGGTGATAGCCCTTGGGCACCAGCACAACGTCGCCGTCCTCGATCGCCATCGCCTCGTCGAGCGACCGAGCGCCGTTCCGGTCGGCATCGGTGTAGACGCGCTGGAAGGCAAAGCCCTGCGGCGGATTGAGGCGGTGGTAATAGGTCTCCTCGAGATAGGATTCGGCCGGCAGATTATCCTGGTCATGCTTGTGCGGCGGATAGCTCGACGTGTGGCCGCCGGGCGTGATGACCTCGACCACCAGCAATGAATCGGCCGGCTTGCCTTCCGGCAGGATGTTGGTGACATAGCGCGTGTTGGTGCCCTTGCCGCGAACCTCCTGGCCGAGATCTTTTGGCGCAATGACGCGGACCGGCAGGCCACCGCCAAGCCCCGGCGCCGAGCAGACCGCGAGTTCGAGACGGGTGTCGGCGGTCACCGACCAGTCAGAGCCCTGCGGCACATAGACCGACCACGGCTTGCCTTCGAAGGGCGACATGCGTTCGCCGAGCAGGCCGAGATCCTTGCCGCCGGCCTTGGCCTTGCCCTTGCCGGTGACGAACACCAGGCAGACTTCACGGCTCGCGGTTTGTCCGGAGACGGTCTCGTCGGGCCGCAATCGATGCAGATCGAAACCGACATAGGTCCAGCCGGCGTTTTGCGGCGTCACATGGGCGACGCGGCCATGGCCCTTATCGGCTTTGACGAGCAGTTTCGACATCTTGGCTCATTCCTTTGGTTCGGTGTCGGCCGAACCCTTGCCGCCGTCGGCCGGCTTGTAGAGATAGAAGAACTGCCAGACGGCATAGCCGGCGAAGCCGAGCGCGATCGTGCCCCAGAACGGCGCGCCGGTGGCAAACTCGACCACGGCCCAGACCAGGCAGACGGCGACGATGGCAACGCGCCGCCACAGCGGCCGGAAGAACGGATGCTCTGAATCCTTCATCGGATCAGCCCCCGCATCGGATCGCCCCGTCGCCGGGAATAGAGTCGCTCAAGCATTGGGGAAGCCCTGCGTTTCAACCGTGTAGCCGGCGGCCGTCATCACCCGCATCAATTCCTTGTAGCCGACTTGCGCCATCCTGAGCGGCGGATTCTTCTTGGGGTCCTGCTCGGCCTCGACCACGAACCAGCCTTCATAGCCGTAGTTCGCCAGCCTTTCCACAATGGCACCGAAATCCAGCGAGCCATCTCCCGGCACCGTGAAGGCGCCAAGCGCCACGGCATCGAGGAAGGATAGCTTCTGGCGATCGAGTTTCTCGATCACCTCCATCCGCACGTCCTTCACATGGACATGGTTGATGCGCCGGTGATGATTGTCGATGGCGCGCAGCACGTCACCGCCGGCAAAAGCCAGATGGCCGGCGTCGAGCAGCAATGGAATGCCTTCTCCCGAATGGCGCATGAAGGCGTCGAGCTCCGGCTCGGTCTCGACGACCGCCGCCATATGATGGTGGTAGGAGAGCGGCATGCCCTGCTCGGCGCACCATTCGCCGAACTGCGTGAGACGCCTCGCATAGGCTTTCATCTCGTCGTCCGAAAGCCTCGGCTTGGTGGCGAGCGGCTTTGAGCGGTCACCCTGGATGGAGCGGCCGACCTCGCCATAGACGATGCAGGGCGCGTCCACCGCCTTGAACAGATCGATCATCGGCTGGATGCGATCCTTGTTCCTGGCCATGTCTTCGTCGACCAGAGTACCTGAGAACCAGCCGCCGCAGAGCGTCACGTCGGCGTTCTTCAGGATCGGCAGCATGATTTTCGGATCACTGGGAAAACGGCGGCCCATTTCCATGCCGGTGAAGCCCGCCGAGCGCGACTGCGCCAAGCATTCCTCCAGCGACACGTCATCGCTGAGTTCCGCAAGATCGTCGTTCCACCATGCAATGGGGGACATGCCCAGTTTGGCTTTCAAGTCGTCACTCCAATGTCAGTTCGTTCAATTTTCATTCGCCGACATCAATCACCAACACTCTGCATCCGCCGCTTTTCTTCATAGGCTTTGCGTGCGGCGTTGACCTGCGGCCGCGAAGAAACTTCCGGCACGGCGACGTCCCACCAATGGCCGCCGACATCGGTCGACACCAGTGGGTCGGTGTCGATGACCAGTACCGTCGTCTTGCTGTTGTCTTTTGCTTTTGTCAGCGCCGTTTCCAACCCGGAGATCGACGAAACCTTCTCGGCGATGGCGCCGAGGCTTGCCGCATGCGCGGCGAAGTCGATGTCGGGCATAATCTCGTGGCGGGCGTCCTTCAGCAGATTGTTGAAGTTGGCGCCGCCGGTTGCCATCTGCAGCCGGTTGATGCAGCCGTAGCCCCTGTTGTCGAGCAGCACGATGGTCAGCTTGAGGCCGAGCATGACCGAGGTTGCGATCTCGGAATTGAGCATCAGATAGGAGCCGTCGCCGATCATGACGACGACCTCTTCGTCGGGCTTCGCCATCTTGACGCCGAGCCCGCCAGCGATCTCGTAGCCCATGGTTGAGAAGCCGTATTCGGCGTGGTAGGAGCCGGGCGCGCCCGCCTGCCAGAGCTTGTGCAATTCGCCGGGCAGGCCGCCGGCGGCATGAAGCAATATCACGTCGGAGCCCATGGCGCGCTGCACGGCGCCGATCACCTGCGCATCCGACGGGTAGGCGGCATTGGTCGAGGCCGTCACCTTGCCGGATTCGGCCTGCCATTCTTTCTTCCCCCCGGCCGCATTATCGGTCCAGGCAGCCGGCGCCTGCCAGCCATTCAGCGCCGCGCCGAGCTCGGCCAGCCCTTCCGCCGCATCGGCTACCAGCGGCAACGCCTGGTGCTTGCCCGCGTCGAAAGGCTGGACGTTCAGCCCGATGATGGTCTTGCCGGAATTCTTGAACAGCGCCCACGAGCCGGTGGTGAAATCCTGCAGCCTGGTGCCGACGGCGAGCACGACATCGGCTTCTTCAGCCAGCCTATTGGCCGCCAAAGTGCCGGTGACGCCGACCGCCGCCATGTTGAGCGGATGATCGTCCGGCAGCGAGGATTTGCCGCCCTGCGTCTCGCAGACCGGGATGCCGGCGCCTTGCACCAGCTTCGCCAGTTCGCCGGAAGCCTGCGAATAGAGCACGCCGCCGCCGGCAATCACCAAGGGCTTTGTTGCCGCCTTCAGCGCCGCCACCGCGGCCGCCAATTCCCCACGATCCGGACGCGGCCGGCGCTGATGCCAGACCCGTTCGGCAAAGAAGCTCTCGGGGTAATCAAAGGCCTCGGCCTGCACGTCCTGGCAGAGCGCCAAGGTCACCGGTCCGCATTCGGCCGGATCGGTCAGCACCTGCATGGCACGGTTGAGCGCCGGGATGATCTGCTCGGGCCGGGTGATGCGGTCGAAATAGCGCGACACCGGCCGGAAGCAGTCGTTGACCGTCGCCGTTCCGTCGGAAAAATCCTCTGCCTGCTGCAGCACGGGATCGGGGATACGATTGGCGAAGACGTCGCCGGGGAGAAACAGGACGGGCAACCGGTTTACATGCGCAAGTGCCGCCGCCGTCACCATGTTGAGCGCGCCGGGGCCGATCGAACTGGTCGCCGCCATGAACCGGCGGCGGAAATTGGCCTTGGCATAGGCGATCGCCGCATGCGCCATGGCCTGTTCGTTGTGGGCGCGAAAAGTCGGCAATTCGTCGCGCACCTGATAAAGTGCCTCGCCGATGCCGGCGACATTGCCGTGGCCGAAGATCGCCCAGACGCCGCCGAAGATCGGCATTTTCCTGCCGTCGATCTCGGTCATCTGGCAGCCGAGAAAGCGGGTCAGCGCCTGCGCCATCGTCAGGCGGATTGTCTTGGTCATGTTGTTTTCCTCCGCAGTCCTTGTGCCGCGCCTTCTTATGCTGCTTTGCGGCCGCGCGCGGCAAGCCATGCCTCGGTCAGCCCCTCGAAGCGCGACGCCATGTCGGCCACCGCCTCCTCGTCCGACATCTTGCCGGCAAGCCATTGTTCGGCCGCGTTGATGAAGATGGTGCGACCGACGGCGAAGCCCTTGACGATGGGCGCCTTGGCGGTGGCGGCAAAGGCCGCTTCCAGCTCGTCCTGCGGCGCTTCGAGGCCGAGCAGCACAACCCCGCGGCACCACGGATCGTTCTTCAGGATCACCGCTTCGATCTTCGCCCAGGCCCCGGCTGAGGCCTGCGGTTCAAGCTTCCACCAGTCGGGCTTGATATCAAGCGAATAGAGTTCCTCCAGCGCCCGCGGGATCGTCGTGTCGTCGAGCTCGCCGTGCTTGCCGGCGATGATTTCGATGAGAAGTTCTCTGCCTACTTTCCGCGCGGCCCCGAACAGGCTTTTGAGCTTCTGCTGCTGCTCGGTCTTCAGCGCCTCCGGGTCGTCGGGGTGGTAGAAGCACAGGCACTTGATGCAATGGTCGACCGGCCACTCGACCAGTTGCGAGCCGATATCCTGCGAGAATTCGAAACGAAGCGGCCGCGATCCGGGCAATTCGACTGGCCGGCCAAGCCAGGCGAAACGATGGCGGGCGAATTCGAACATCGCCTCGCGGCCGTATTTTTCGTCGAGCAGCATGCCATAGCCGGCGCGGCCGGCGGCAACCTTTGCCGCCGCCTTGACCGTCAGCACCTTGAAATCATGGATGCGCGACGGGTCGGCGCCTGCCTTCGCGGCGACATCGTCAAGCTGGATGCGGTGATCGCAGGCCAGCGCCATCAGCGAGGGAATGTCGCGTCGGCGCGTCGTCGTCCAATGGATATGGTTGATCGCCTCGTCCTTGCGCAGCGCCAGGTGCCTGCTGCCGTTCTTCAGGAAGAACTGCAATTCCTCGAAGGTCGGGTATTCCGGTGCACAGAGCAGCCGCGACACGGCGAAGGCGCCGCAGGCATTGGCCCAGGTCGCTGCCGTCTCCAGGCTTTCGCCGCCGAGCCAGCCGCGCAAAAAACCCGACATGAAGGCATCGCCGGCGCCGAGCACATTGTAGACCTCGATCGGAAAACCCTTGCCAACGATCCCGTCCTCGAGGTCGTCGCTGATCGGCCCGTCATAGACGATGCAGCCCATGGCGCCGCGCTTCAAGACGATCGTGGCCTTGGACAGGGAGCGGATCGTCTTCAACGCGCTCAGGCAATCATCGGCACCGGAGGCGATCATGATCTCTTCTTCGGTGCCGACGATCAGGTCGCAGTCGGGCAGCACAGTCTTCAGCTGGGCGGAGACCCGGTCGGATTTCACATAGCGCTCGAAGCCTTCGGCATGGCCGGCAAGGC
Organism: Mesorhizobium sp. WSM4819; assembly: GCF_055811215.1. Taxonomy (NCBI): domain Bacteria; kingdom Pseudomonadati; phylum Pseudomonadota; class Alphaproteobacteria; order Hyphomicrobiales; family Phyllobacteriaceae; genus Mesorhizobium; species Mesorhizobium sp. WSM4819. The sequence goes on along the minus strand of NZ_JBVVQO010000012.1, from coordinate 129,961 downwards.
CCCACAGATTAGGGCGGTAGTCGATGTCGAACACCACCTTGCCGCCCGTGGCCTTGATGGCACGGATCGCCTTGCGCTGCGCGGCGTCGCTGTTGGGCCGCGAAAAATGCGTGCCGGTGACGACGATGGCGCGTGCCGAAGCGATGAACGTCTCATCGATGTCGTCTTCCGAAAGCGCCATGTCGGCGCAGTCGGTGCGATAGAAGATCATCGGCGACACGCCCTCGTCCTCGACCGACAGCAGCACCAGCGCGGTCAGCCGGTCCGGATCGGTCCTGAGGCCGTCAACCGAAACCCCTTCGCGCGTCAACTGCTCGCGGATGAAGCGGCCCATCTGCTCGTCGCCGACTCGGGTGAGCAGCGCCGAGCGCAGGCCGAGCCTCGCCGTGCCGACCGAAATGTTGGCCGGACAGCCGCCGACCGACTTGGCAAAGGAGGTGATGTCCTCCAGGCGCGAGCCGATCTGCTGGCCATAAAGATCGACCGAGGCGCGGCCGATGGTGATGACGTCGAGCGGCGCATGTTTCGCGTCCACGGCTTCGCTCATTCGAACCTCCCATCAGCCTTGTTGTCTTGGGTAACACGCGCGAGCGGCAGCGTGGCGCCGGCAATATGAAATAATAATTCCAATCGATAGTCAATATGGAACGCGCGTTCCTTTGCTGAAAAGTAGCCTGTCAGGCCCTGCGCTTCCCGCCGGAGTCGCGCCGCTTTTAGCCGACCGCAACGGTCAGCGCCATGGCCAGCGCCATCGTCGCCGACAGCGAGCGGAAGCCGGCGAAATCGGCCTCGGCGACCTCGAACCAGACTTTAGCGAACTGGGCGAGCGGGGAAAAGGAACTGTCGGTGATCGCTACGATCGGAACGCCTTGCTCCGAGATGATGCGCGCCTCCTCGATGGCCGCCGGGGCATAGGGCGAGAAACTGATGGCGATGACGGCATCCCTGGGCGAAGCAAAGCTGATAATCTCGGCGTTGAGGCCGGCGGCTGATTCGATCAGCTGGTTGCGGATCTTGAGCTTGCCCAGCGCATAGGCGATGTAGGAGGCGACCGGATAGGAGCGGCGCTTGGCCAGCACATAAATCGTCTCCGCCTTCGCCAGCAAGGCGATGGCAGCTTCGAAATGGTCTTCGTTCAACCTGCCTGAAATATCGTTGAGCGAGGTGCTCGCCGCGGCGACGAAGCCGTCGAAAATCGCCCGGTGACCGGCGCCTTCCTCGGCCTTGGCGCGCAATGCCGCCAGCCTTTCATCATAAGACGAATTGCGCTCGCGCAGGCGCTCGCGAAACACCAGCTGCAGGCTGGTGAAGCCGTCGAAGCCGAGCTGCTGGGCGAAGCGGATCAGGGTCGAAGGCTGGACGCCGGCGGAGGCGGCGATGCTGGCGGCGGTGCCGAAGGCAATATCGTCGGGATTGTCGAGCGCATAGGCGGCGATCTGCGCGATGCGCTTGGGCAGGCTCTGGCGCCGTTCCAGGATCGTCGTACGCAGCGTCTCGAAGTCGCGGGGCACCCGTTCGTCCATCGTCGCTCCGCCCAGGTCCATCAGTCGATGCCGTGTGATGCCCTATCATAGCGAGCCTGTGCAAGAAGGCCATAAAAAATGAGCCATGCGTTCCATTTCTGGAAAAAATGGACTAATTCATCCACGCAACCTTTCTGGCAGTGGAGACAAGGAAATGGTCGGAGTCGGTCTTATCGGCACGGGGTTTATGGGCAAGTGCCACGCCATCGCGTGGAACGCGGTCGGCACCGTCTTTCCCGACGTGGCCAAGCCAAGGCTGGTCCATCTCGGCGAGGTCGATGACGACCTTGCCAAGCGCCGGGCGACCGAGTTCGGCTTCGCCAAGGGCTCCGGCGACTGGCGCGCCGTCGTCGATGACCCGGACGTCGATATCGTCTCGCTGACCACGCCGAACCAGTTCCACCCGGAGATGGCCATCGCCATCCTCGAAGCCGGCAAGCATCTGTGGTGCGAAAAACCGATGGCGCCGAGTTTTGCCGAGGCGCAAGCCATGGCGGCGGCGACCAAAAAATCCGGCAAGGTGGCCGCGCTCGGCTACAACTACATCCAGAATCCGGCGATCCGCCATATCGGTGCGCTGCTCGACGAGAAGATCATCGGTGAAATCAATCATCTGCGCATCGAGATGGACGAGGATTTCATGGCCGACCCGGAGGCGCTGTTCTTCTGGAAGCACGAGGCGGCGTCCGGTTACGGCGCGCTCGACGATTTCGCCGTGCATCCGCTGTCGCTGGTCTCGGTGCTGTTCGGCCGCGTCGCCCGCGTCATGTGCGACATGGCAAAGCCCTATGCCGATCGCCGGGTCGCATCAGGCGGGCGTCGCGCGGTCGAGACCTACGACATCGCCAGCGTGCTGATGCATCTCGAAAACGGCATTGCCGCCGCACTGCTGGTCAACCGTTCGGCTTGGGGCCGCAAGGGCCGGATCGCCATTCAGATCTTCGGCTCGAAGGGCTCGATCCTGTACGACCAGGAGCGGATGAACGAGTTCCAGCTTTACCTGACAGCCGACCGCCCGACCGAGCAAGGCTATCGCACCATCCTGGTGGCGCCGCACCACAAGCCCTACGACGCCTTCCTGCCGGCGCCCGGCCACGGCCTCGGTTTCAACGACCTCAAGATCATCGAATGCCGCGAGCTTTTGACGCGGCTGGCCGGCAAGCCGGCGCGGATCATCGATTTCGACGAAGGCCTCGAGATCGAGCGCACGGTGCATGCCATGGCGCGCTCGTTCGAGGAACAGCGCTGGATCGCGGTGCGCTAGCGACCCGCAATCCGAGCCTCGACGCCACCCATGCCAGAGCAAGGGAGAGCTTGTGTTGGAGAGGGCCAATTGTCGATATTGACGCAGCCCCTCATTGCCCATGAGGGGCGGCGCCGGCCTTTCAAAGCCAAGCAGCACGGTAGCAACCGCCCGCAAAATTCCGTGCCAACCGCTTCAGGCGGCTCCCGGACGGCTGGCGACTAGGGCGCGTCGCGCTGACCGGCGCCGCTCGACGGCGTCGGCAAGGCCGTGCAGCACCGTCTCGGTGGTTGTCCAGTCGATGCAGCCGTCGGTGATGCTCTGGCCATAGACGAGCGGCTTGCCAGGCATGACCTCCTGCCGGCCGGCGACGAGGTTGCTCTCGATCATGACGCCGATGATGCGTTCGTCGCCTGCCGCGACCTGGCCGGCGACGTCGGCCGCCACCATCGGCTGGTTCTCCGGCTTCTTGTTCCTGTTGGCGTGGTTGACGTCGATCATCAGCCGTGGTGCTACGCCGATCCGGCCGAGTTCCGCGCAGGCGGCAGCTATGCTCGTTGCGTCATAGTTCGGCACAATGCCGCCGCGCAGGATGACGTGGCAGTCCTGGTTGCCGGTCGTCGTCGCGATGGCGCTGCGCCCGCCCTTCGTCACCGCCATGAAATGGTGCGGCTGGGCGGCGGACTTCACCGCCTCGGCGGCGATCCGCAGATTGCCGTCGGTGCCGTTCTTGAAGCCGACCGGGCAGGACAGGCCGGATGCGAGTTCGCGATGGATTTGGCTCTCTGTCGTGCGCGCGCCGATCGCACCCCAGGCGACGAGGTCGGCAATGTATTGTGGGGTGGCCATGTCGAGGAATTCGGTCGCCGCCGGAAGGCCAAGATTGTTGACAGCAGAGAGCACGTTGCGGGCCATCCGCAGGCCCTTGTCGATGTCGAAGCTGCCGTCCAGGTCGGGATCGTTGATCAGGCCCTTCCAGCCAACCGTCGTGCGCGGCTTCTCGAAATACACGCGCATCACGATTTCCAGCCGGTCCGACAGGCTCTCGCGCAGCGCCGCCAGCCGGCTGGCATAGTCGACGGCAGCGACCGGGTCGTGGATCGAACAGGGGCCGACGACGACGACCAGCCGATCGTCGGCGCCAGTCAGCACGGCGTGGATAGCGTTGCGTGACGCGGCAACGGTGCGCGTCGCCGTCAGCGTGCGCGGTATCTCCCGCATCACGTCGTCCGGCGTACTCAGCTCTCGGATTTCCTTGACCCGAAGATCATCTGTGGTGGTCAACACGGCTTTCTGCTCCTGATTGGGAGACCTGCCGGCTGAAAACAAAAAAGCCGCCAGGTCTGGCGGCTGTTCGGATGTTGTTGCTGCAATCTTCAGATCGAGCGCAATCCTCCCGCCGCCAGCGAGCTGCCGTAGCTAAAGTACCAAAACGAGGCGGTCAGGTGGATCATGCCAGCCCTTTAGCCGAAGCCGGGGCGCTTGTCACGCATCCAGGCGAGATTGGGGAACAGGTCTTCTCCGTCCTGAAGCGCACCCCTCCTTGCCTCGGGTCGCTTGAGGCCCAACATGCTGCGCCAAGCGGTTCATGCAGTCCAGGGATAGAAGAGTCCGATTTCAAAGCCTTCGAAATCGTTGGTATTGCGCGTTGCCAAGGTGAGCTCCTGCGCAATCGCGGTGGCTGCAATCAGGCCGTCCATCGACGACAGACCGCGACCGCGGCGCTTCGCAAGGCCCATCAGGTCTCCCCAGGCCAGGGCAACCGATTCGTCCACGGGAAGAACCCGCTGTTCGAAACGCTGCGGTAGGTCTTGGACGAGCCATTGGGCCAATGCCTCGCGTTTCCGGCCCTCATCCATGAGGGCGACGCCGCGTCGGATCTCGGCGATCGACACGACGCTGATGAATGAGCGGTCCTCATCAAGTCCGTCCAGCCAGTCCAGAACGCGTGCGTTCGGCGCCGGTCTTGTCACCTCGGACAGGACATTCGTATCGAGCAGTAGCCTCACAGCGGCAGATCACGCGGTTCGTCGCGCTGACGCTCAAGGTTGAGATCGGTGCCGCGCAGCGGCGACTCCAGCAGGAACTCCGCAAGCGTACCCTTGCGTACGGTCTTTCGCTGCCATTCCTCGACCGAGACCACAACCACGCTTGGTTTGCCGTTTCTGGTGATCGTCTGCGGCGAAGACTGCGCACGCTCGATAACCTCCGAGAGCCGGGCTTTTGCCCCAGCGACTGTCCAGCTGCTATCCTCTTTGGGCTCAGACAGCATTTCGACCTCCGTGACCATTCTGACCATCTTGACTATATGGAAATGGCGATACGGCGGCAACAGGGAAGGAGAGCGGTTTTCAGAGCCCGGGTGCCTTGGTGAGTTTGGTCGAACCGATCATTCCGGCGAAGACCCTGCAATGGTTTGGTCGTAGTCGACCAGCGAGCCGGTCATGACGCCGGACTGCGGGCTGATCATATAGCTGATCAGCCTGGCAAGCTGCGCCGGCTTCACCAACTGGCCCATCGGCTGCGCGGCCTCGGCCTTTTCCAGCCAGTCGTCCGGCGCGTCGTGCCATTTCTTCTGCACGATCGCCTCGCCCTCGGTATCCATCCAGCCGGGCAGCACGGCGTTGCAGCGGATGCGATTGTTGCGATAGGCATTGGCGACATTCTTGGTCAGCGTCGCCAGTGCGCCCTTGCTCGACGAGTAGGGCGCCAGGAACGACTGGCCGCAATGCGCCGACATCGACAGCACATTGACGATCGAGCCGGGCGCCTTGCGGTCGAGCAGATGCGCCACCACACCCTGCATCAGGAAGAAGGGGCCGCGCACATTGGTCTGGAAGATCTGGTCAAAAAGATCCTCGGAGGTCTCGACCAGTGAGCCGCGGGCCGAGGTGGCGGCGGCGTTGACCAGCGCATTGACGGTGCCGAAATGAGCGATCGCCGTTTCCACGACCCGCTTGCAGTCGGCCACCACTGAGACGTCGGCGCTGATGAAGATGGCGTCGACGCCGTCTTTCGCAAGTGCGGCGACCGCCTTGTCGCCCTTCTCCCTGGAACGGCCGACCAACGCCAGGGAGCGGCAGCCCTCGTCGGCCAGCACCTCGGCGACGGCGAAGCCGATGCCTTGCGCGCCGCCGGTGACGATGGCGCGTGTTTCTGAATTGCGACCGGCGGAACCGTTCATCGCCTTGCTCCTGTGCTTGATGGTCAAACGAGGCGGACGGTCTTGCCTTCCCTAGCTGATTTCAGCGCCGCGTCCGCCAGCCTCAGCGCGACCAGCCCGTCCCCACCGCTCGGCGACGCCTTGTTGCCTGACGTCGCCGCCGCGATGAAGGCGGCGATCTCGTTGGCATAGGCGTCGAGGTAGCGGGTCATGAAGAAGTCGTGCAGCGGCGGGCGCGTGTAGCCCTTTTCATTGGCCAGCTCGACCGACACCGGCCGCTGGTTCTCGGCCGCAACCATGCCTTTCGAGCCATGCACCTCGATGCGCTGGTCGTAGCCATAAGTGGCGCGTCGCGAATTGGAGATGATGCACTGCTTGCCGGAGGCGGTTTCGAGGATGACGCTGACGCTGTCGAAGTCGCCGGCCTCGCCGATCTTTTTGTCGACCAGCACCGAGGCGTGGGCGCTGACCGCCACCGGTTCCTCGCCGAGCAGGAAGCGTGCCATATCGAAATCATGGATGGTCATGTCGCGGAAGATGCCGCCCGAGCGGCCGATATAGTCGAGCGGCGGCGGGCCGGGATCGCGTGAGGTGATGGTCACCATCTCGACCGTGCCGATGGCGCCGTCGTCGATCGCCTTGCGCACGGCGGCGAAATGCGGATCGAAGCGGCGGTTGAAGCCGACCATCAAAGTGGCGCCGGCCTTGTCGACCACGGCCAGGCATTCTTCCACTCGGCCGGCGTCAAGGTCGATCGGCTTCTCGCAGAAGATCGCCTTGCCGGCCTTGGCGAACCGCTCGATCAGATCGGCATGGGTGTCGGTCGGCGTGCAGATAATGACCGCATCGATATCCCCGGCTTTTTCGATGGCGTCGATGCTGCGCACTTCCGCGCCATAGGCCGACGCCAGATCGGTCGCCGCCTTCTCGAAGGCATCGGCAACTGCGACCAGCCTGGCCTGCGGATTGGAACCGACGGCGCGGGCGTGGACCTTGCCGATGCGGCCGGCGCCGAGAAGAGCGAAGCGGAGAGACATGAAAATTTCCTTTGGGATGGTTCGAAATGGAAGTGCGTCTTTACTGCACCGTTCAGGGCAAGGCGCAGTAGATTTTCTTATTTCGGCTGATCGGCGACGGGCCGATGACCCGCCGCGCCGGCATCCGCCCTAGGCCGCAAGTTCGGCCTCCCCGGTCTTGGCGCCGGTGATGTATGAGACGATGTCGTTGCCGTCGGTGTCCTGCTTGCGCAGATTGGCGACGATGCGGCCGCGCCGGAACACCACGATGCGGTCGACGAGGTCGAACACCTGGCGCATGTTGTGGCTGATCAGGATCAGCGGCTCGCCATTGGCTTTCAGCGTGCGGATGATGTTTTCGACCTGCATCGTCTCCTGCACACCAAGTGCTGCCGTCGGCTCGTCCATGATGATGAGCTTGGACGCAAAGGTAGCGGTTCTGGCGATCGCCACGCACTGACGCTGGCCGCCCGACATGTGTCGGATGGTGTTGGAAAGGTTGGGAATCTTGACCGCCGTGCGGATCAACGCTGCCTCGGTCGCCTTGCGCATGAACTTGCGATCGAGGATCGAGAAAGGCCCGAGATTGAACAGCACCTTCTCGCGGCCGAGAAACAGGTTCGACGGCACGTCGAGATCGTCGGCAAGCGCCAGGTTCTGGAACACCGTTTCGATGCCCGCCTCGCGCGCCGCGATCGGGCCGGCGAAGTTCACTTCCTTGCCGTCGAACCAGACCTTGCCGCTGGTGCGCTGCTCGACGGCGGTGATCTGGCGCACGAAGGTCGATTTGCCGGCGCCGTTGTCACCCATGATGGCGACATGCTCGCCCTTGCGCAGTTCGAAATTCGCGCTTTCGAGCGCATGCACGCCGCCATAGTATTTGGTCAGGTTTTCGGTCTTCAGGACGATGTCTGACATGATCAAGCCCTCATTGCCCGCAGGCGCTGGCGCCACTGGTCGAGAACGACTGCGCCGATGATGATCACGCCCTTGACCATCTCCTGGTAGTAGGCGTCGAGGCGCAGGAAGGTGAAGCCGGAGATGATGACGCCGAAGATCAGCGCACCGATCACCGTTCCGATGATCGAGCCGCGGCCGCCCGACAGCGAGACGCCGCCGATGACCGCCATGGCGATCGCGTCCAGTTCGTACATCACGCCCATGCCGGCCTGAGCGGTGAGGTTCTTGGAGCTCAGCACCACGGCGGCCAGCGAGGCGAGGATGCCGGCAATGACAAAGACGAGGATCTTGTGGTTCTGGACATTTATGCCGGACATGCGCGCGGCGTCCTCGTTGGAGCCGATGGCATAACAGTGCTTGCCGTACCTGGTGTATGACAGGATCAGCTGGAACAGAATCGCCAGCGATATGAAGATGATGACCGGCATCAGCCCCTTGCCGATGGCGGCGAAACTTTCGGTGGGAAACGAGATCGGCTGCCCCTTGGACCACCATTTGGCGATGCCGCGCGCCGTGACCATCATGCCGAGCGTGGCGATGAACGGCGGAATGCGCGTGTAGGCGACCAGCGTGCCGTTGACCAGGCCCGCCAGCAGGCCGCAGCCGATCGCGACCAGCACCGGCACGATCACCGGCAGGTCGGTCCAGCCTTGCGCGAGGAACACCGCCTTGGGATTAGGGTTGCCGTTGACCGTCGCCACCTGGGCGAAACTCATGGCGATCATCGCCGTGGCGCCGACGATCGAACCAGAGGAAAGGTCGATGCCGCCGGAAATGATCACCTGCGTCACGCCAATGGCGATGATGCCGACGATCGACACCTGCAGGATGATGATCTGCAGGCGCGCCTCGTTGAAGATCGTATCGACATTGGGGCGGGTGTTGAACAGAAAGCTGTCGCCAAGAAAGACGCGGCCTATCAGCTCGAAGGCGCCGACCAGGATGATGAGCGCCAGGAAAACGTTGAATTCGGCAGGCCATGTCCGCTTTTTCGCATCATAGCTCAATCCGCCGACGCCATGGGTTGTCTGTGTCAACTCTTGCTTCCTCCATCAGCAGCAGTCGCCCTCCCGCCGGCTGTTCACGGCGATGAGCGAAAGAGGAGCGGCGCTGTTTTTTGTCCTTCGAACATCGGATTCTCAAAACGGTTCGATGCTCTGACGCGCCGCTCCCTATCGAAAAATGGTCCTCTGCCTCAGTTCTTCTGCAGGAACTTGTCAATGTTTGCCGGCGTGACCAGCTGGAAGGGGATGTAGACCTTCTGCTCGACCGCCTCGCCCTTGGAAAGCTTGAGCGCCGCGTCCAGCGCCCCGGCGCCTTGGCCGGCCGCGTCCTGGAACACGGTGACGTCGAGATCGCCCGCCTGCATCGCGGCAAGCGCGTCCTGGGTGGCGTCCACGCCGCCGACAACAACCGACTTCATGTCGATGTTGGCAGCTTTCATGGCCTGGATGGCGCCGATGGCGCTCTCGTCATTGTTGGCGATCACGCCATCGAACGGCGCGCCGGTCGACAGCCAGTTGGTCATCAGGTTCTGTGCTTCCTCGCGTTTCCAGTTCGACGTCTGCTTGTCGATGATCTTGATGAAGCTGCATTCGGGAGTGGCGATCACATCGTCAATGTCCTTGGTGCGCTGCACCGCGGCCTGGTTCGACAGTTCGCCCATGATCACATAGACCTTGGCCTCGGTCTTGCCGGCTTCCTTGAACAGCCGGCAGACTTCCTGGGTCTCGAGAGTTCCTGATTCAACCTCGTTCGAGGCAACGAAAGCCTGGTTGTCCGGCAGCGTGTCGACATTGACCGGCTCGCGGTTGACATAGACCAGCGGAACGTTGGCCGCAGCGGCGGCATCCGACATTGCCTGGGTGGCCGAGGTGTCGACTGGATTGACGACAATAGCGTCGACGCCCGAGGCGACGAAGTTCTTGATCTGGTCGAGTTGCTTGGCGACGTCGTTCTGCGCGTCCTCGACCTGCAGTTCGACGCCTTCCATGCCTTTGGCCTGCTCGATCATGCCGTTGCGCAGCACGGTGAGAAAATTGTCGTCGAACAGCGCCATCGACACACCGATTTTGGCAGCGAGGGCGGACGAGCTCATCAGCGCCAGGAATGCGGCGCCCAACAGCAGCTTTTTCATTCTATTTCTCCTCCACACAATTGGTGTCCGGCTGCACCGATCTACCCGGAATCCCCGATCTCCCAGGGAATCTCTCCCGATTGCTTCTCCGTTTCCGATGGCGATTTCCGCGTTGGCTGGAACGCCAAGCCCTCCGTTGAAATAGATGTTCCGGAACGAAAGAACCAAAATACCTAGTTGGTGAAATATTTATTCCATTCTACTGGCGGGCGTCAAGGAGATTCCGAAAGCGGCTGCCGGTTTTTTCGGACAACGCGGCTGAGGGCCGGCAAACCTTCTGCAAGAATCCATCAGGCTGATGGTTCACATCACTGCCGACGCCCCCGATCTAAACAGGATGTCTTGGCTGAGCCCAGATGTTCTGCCGAGCCTAGATGTTTTCCGGCAGATAGATGTCGAAGGGCAGGAAGGTCTGGCCCGGCGCATTGGCGGCGCCTGCCTCGATGGCATGCACCATCAGCCCGACAAGCTCGCGGCATAGTGCTGCCAGCGGCGTCGAAATCACCATGGTCAGGATGTTGTCGGCGAGCGCCGCGCGCGATTCGGCGTTGATCTCGTTGCAGACGACCACCGGCATGTTTGCCGGCCTGGCCGCCCGTAGCGCGGAAACCGCGCCTTCCATGCCGCCGCCAGCGACATAGCAGCCGGCCAGATCCGGGTACCGCGCCAGAAGATCGATCATTGCATCATGGGTCACCTGGTTGGCTTCCAGGTTGACCAGCGTCTCCATCACCGTGAATTCCGGCGCATGCTCGCGGAAAAACGATCTGAAGCCGATCTCGCGCAGCTCATGGCCATGGAAGCGATGGCTGCCGACGAAAAGGGCGACCTTGCCGGGCTTCCTCGCCGCTCTGGCGATCATCCAGGCCGCGGTGCGACCGACCTTGCGGTTGTCGAGGCCGACATAGCCCTCGCGGATGCCGGCTGCAAAGTCGGATAGCAGGGAGAAGACGGGTTGCCCCCTCGCCTTCAGGGTCTCGACGGCCGCCGTTAGCGTCGGATGGTCCGGACCGACAAGGGCGACTGCCCTGGATTTCGCCGCCAGCTTGCGCATCTGCGCGGCGATCTCGTCGGGGGCCAGCGAACTGGCGAAATCGATGGTGGCGACGCCGCGGAAGCGCTGCGACTGCGAGACAGCCAGTTCGATCTCGCGGGCGAAATCGCTGTAGAAAACATCATTGCCCCTCAGCAGCAGAAAGCCGAGCCGGTATTCCGGCAGTTCCTGGCGCATCCGCTGCTTGATCAACCCGGCGGCGTGGTAGCCGATGCTGGTGGCGGCCTCATAGACGCGGCGCGCGGTTTCCTCGCGCACCGGCAGGCGATTGTTCAACACCCGATCGACGGTGGCGACACTGACCCCCGAAATACGGGCCAGATCGGTGATGGTCGGCCGTTTTGCCATACGCTTCCTGCCTGATTGCCTGGCATAGGCTATACATCATTCTGATGGGAAATGATAGAAACTATCTTCATGATGTTGAGCCTATCACGGCTTGGCGTTATTTTAGGGCATAAGCACCTGTGGCAGAGGCATTCAGACGGATGCCGACGGAGGCAGCCTCAATGGAAGCGACACTACCCGTAATGCCGTCCCGGCGAGATTACAGCCTGCTCGGCCGCAACGCGAAGCGCGCCGTCGAGACCGGGCTGGCGGCGGCCGAATGGTATCATACCGACGTGCCCCGCAAGCAGATGAAGGAGCTGATGCAGCGCTCCGATGGGCCGGCGATCCGCGACACCATCATCTGGCTCTCCGCCCTGGTCCTGAGCGGCGCCGGCGGCGCCTGGTTCTGGGGCACATGGTGGTGCGTGCCGTTCTTCTTCGTCTATGGCGTGCTCTACGGCTCTTCCACCGATTCACGCTGGCACGAATGCGGCCACGGCACCGCCTTCAGGACGCAGTGGATGAATGATGCGGTCTATCAGATCGCCTGCTTCATGATCATGCGCAACCCGGTGACCTGGCGCTGGAGCCATACGCGGCATCACACTGACACGATCATCGTCGGCCGCGATCCGGAGATCGCGGTGATGCGCCCGCCGGACCTGTTGCGCGTCGTGCTCAATTTCTTCGGCATTGTCGATGCCTGGCATGCCATGAGCGACATGGTGCGCAATGCGGCCGGCATCATCAGCCCGGCGGAAAAGACCTTCATTCCCGAGCAGGAGCAGCCAAAGGCGATCCGCATTGCCCGCATCTGGACCGCGATCTATGCCGCGACAATCGCGCTGGCACTTTATAGCGGCTCGTTCCTGCCCTTGATGCTGGTCGGTCTGCCCAGGCTTTACGGCGCCTGGCATCACGTCATGACCGGCCTGCTGCAGCATGGCGGCCTCGCCGAAAATGTCATCGACCACCGCCTCAACAGCCGCACGGTCCACATGAACCCGATCAGCCGCTTCATCTACTGGAACATGAACTACCATGTCGAGCACCACATGTTCCCGATGGTGCCCTATCACGCGCTGCCGAGGCTGCATGAGCTGATCAAGCACGACCTGCCGGCGCCGACGCCATCGATCCTGGCCGGCTATCGCGAGATGGTGCCTGCCTTCCTGCGCCAGCTGCGCAATGAAGACTATTTTCTCAAGCGCGAACTGCCGCCGACTGCCAAATCTTATCGCGAGGAATTCCACAACGACAACGATGCTGTCGCGGCAGCAGCCGAATGATTTGCGCGCCTGTGCCGGGCACATTGACCAAGCAAAATTATGCCGGGAGGACCAATGAGCGACTGGGTCGAGGCCTGTGGTGCCGATGACATCGACGAAGAGGACGTGATGCGGTTCGACCATGGCGGCCGCACCTTCGCCATCTATCGCAGTCCCGACGACGAATATTTCGCGACGGACGGCCTTTGCACGCATGAGAAGGTGCATCTGGCCGACGGGCTGGTGATGGACGACATCATCGAATGCCCGAAGCACAATGGCCGCTTCAACTACAAGACCGGTGCAGCCAGGGGCGCGCCGGTCTGCGTCAATCTCAGGACCTATCCGGTCAAACTCGATGCCGGCAAAATCCTCATTCAGATCGGGTGACGGTGATGGCGAAAGGAATGCTCATCATCGGCGCCGGCGAATGCGGCGGGCGGGCTGCCCTGGCGCTGCGCGATCTCGGCTATGATGGCCCGGTGACGCTGGTCGGCGACGAGCCGCATCTGCCCTATGAGCGGCCGCCGCTGTCGAAGGACGCGATGGCCGGCGATGCCCCGGTGATCAAGGCGATCGCCAGCGACAAAATCCTGGCCGAGAGATCGATAAGGCATATCCATTCGGTTCAGGCGGTGGCGATCGACCGTGCTGCGCATGTCGTGCGCCTGCCGGACGGCTCGGCGCTGCCATACGACAAGCTGCTGCTGGCGACCGGTTCCCTGCCGCGCAGACTGCCAATGCCGGGCCTCGGGCCGCGTTGTGCCTATCTCCGGACCTTCAACGACGCGCTGGCCATTCGCGCCCATCTCCGCGCCGGAAACCGCATCGCCATCATTGGCGGCGGCTTCATCGGTCTTGAGCTCGCCGCCGCAGCACGCAGACTGGGCGCAGTTGTCACCGTCATCGAGGCGCAGCCGCGCATCCTGATGCGCGGCGTGCCGGCCGAGATCGCCAAGATCGTCCACCAGGCGCATGAAGCCGAAGGCGTCAAAATCCTGTGCGGCGACGCAATCGCCGCGATTGCCGATGACGGCGCCGAGGTGCGCATCGCGCTTGCCGGCGGGCAGGACATCGTCGCCGACCTGGCGGTGATCGGCATCGGCGCTGTACCGGTGACCGGACTTGCCGCAGAAGCGGGCCTGACGATCGACAACGGCATAGCCGTCGATGCCGAGCTTCGCAGCAACGATCCGGACATCTTTGCCGCCGGCGATTGCTGCTCGTTTCCGCTTGCCGTCTATGGCGGCCGGCGCGTGCGGCTGGAGGCCTGGCGCAACGCGCAGGAGCAGGGCGCGCTTGCGGCCAGCAACATGCTTGGCGCCGGTGAGGTCCACTCGGCTGTGCCATGGTTCTGGTCGGATCAATACGGCCTGACCTTGCAGATATCTGGGCTGTCGGACGAGGGCAGCAAGGTCGTGCGCCGCGACCTCGACGACGGCGCCTTCATCCTGTTTCACCTGGCGCAAGACGGCAGGCTGGTCGCGGCGAGCGGCATCGGTCCGGGCAATTCTGTCGCCCGCGACATCAGGCTGGCCGAGATGCTGATCGCAAAAAGGGCGAAGCCGGCGCCTGAGGCGCTCGGTTCGCAAACGATCAAGCTGAAGTCGCTGCTGGCGGCGTGAGCCTGGTGCGTGCCGATTGTCGAAAGCCGGCGCCGCCCCTCATTGCCCTGCCGGGCATTTCTCCCCGTAAACGGGGAGAAAGAAGCTGGCCGCAACCTTGGCGTTCTTTCTGCAACCCTGGGCGATTGGGGAAATCCTTTGCGAAGGCGTCCTTCTCCCCGTCGCTATACGGGGAGAAGTGCCCGGCAGGGCGATGAGGGGCAGCGCAAACGGCGAAGAGGCGACTTCGAGCTCAAAGTCCAGATCTCAACACCCACTAAAACAGCGCGTTGAGCTCCGGCAGTTTGTCGTTGACCAGCCAGCCATAGTAATTTTCCTCGGGCAGCTTCTCCGGTTCGCCCGCGGCGCGGCGCCTGTCGTTTTCGGCCTTCAGCGCATGCGCACGCTGTTCCGGATTGCCGACATTGTAGAGGGTCGATGTGATGCCGGGATTGCTCGATATGTCGAAGCCGGCAATGCTCTGATAGGCGTCGATCGATTTCCGGATCGTCGCCGCGACATAGTCCAAGGTCAGGTCCGGATCCATGATGGTCTTGTAGACCGCGTTCGGATCGCCGACGTCGAGCTTCGGCAGGCCGGACACCTGGTGCACGAGATCGCTCATCTGCAAGGCGGTCAGCGGATTGAGCTGGCCCAGGCCAAAGGTCTGGCCGGCATAATAGGGCTGGAAGAAAGTCGCGCCGAAGCGGTCGTCGGGGAAGCTTGTCCCCCCGACAGTCTTGCCGCGAAAGGAAAGGTTCCACACCTGCTCGCGGCATTCCCAGAGCTCGTAACTATCCGATTTGCCGACGCATTCCTGGAATTGCGGCCGTTGCACGAAATCGGTGATGTCCTCGCCTTCATAGGCGAAAGACAGCTTGCTCGACAGATAGGAGATCGCCTTGACGTAGTAGGTCTGCAGCCGGTCGTAGGCGTCGACATTGTAGGTGTGCTCGCCGACGATGGCGCCGACGATATGCATAGGATCGATGCCATAGGTCGCTGCTGCCTGCTCGATCTTGCCGCGAAGACCGGCGTCGTGCTGCAGCAGCGCATAGACCTTGCGGTATTTCGACTGGAAGGTGGTGTTGGTGGCCTGGGTGCGCCGGCTTGAGGCGCCCGGTATGTTGGGCTGCTCGACATGACTGTTGCCCGGCGGCACCATCGTCGCCGCTTCGGCGGCGAACATGGCTGTCGCCAGCGTCAGCCCGAGAGTGACGAGGATCGTTTTTTTCATGCGCCGCCGCCTGCAACAACGCATGACCCTCGGAACCGATTCTCGGGGTCATGCGCAGAACCAACTGTACAGCGTCCTTTGCGCATCCAAAAAGCTGCGCGGCGCTGGTGTTGCCGGCAAACTAGGTAAAGCTGCAACGGGAGTCGAGAGCCCCGTCGCCCGGCAAGACAAAAGCTGGCCAGATGCTTCCATTTGGCCACACGTGCCGGCTCCGCCGGTCCGACTCTTGCGGATGGATCGCCTGTTAGAGGATGAATCGCGACAGATCCGTGTTTCTCGACAGATCGCCGACATGCTTCTCCACATAGGCGGCGTCGACTGTCACCGACGTGCCGTGGCGGTCCGGCGCGTCATATGAGATCTCGTCCAGCACCCGCTCCATCACCGTCTGCAGTCGCCTGGCGCCGATGTTCTCGACGCTGGCGTTGAGATCGACGGCGATGCCGGCCAGTGACTCGATGGCGTCGTCGGTGAAGACGAGATCGACGCCCTCGGTCTTCATCAGCGCGATGTACTGCTTGATCAGGCTGGCCTCGGTCTCGGTCAGGATGCGCACGAAATCGTCCTTCTCCAGCGCACGCAGCTCGACGCGGATCGGCAGACGGCCCTGCAGTTCGGGCAGCAGGTCGGATGGCTTGGCAACGTGGAACGCGCCCGATGCGATAAACAGGATGTGATCCGTCTTCACCGGTCCGTATTTGGTCGCGACCGTGGTGCCTTCGACAAGCGGCAGCAGGTCACGCTGCACGCCTTCGCGGGAAACACCGGCGCCCATGCCGCCTTCGCGCGAGGCGATCTTGTCGATCTCATCGAGGAAGACGATGCCGTCGTTTTCCGTCGATTCGAGCGCCCTGCGCACCACCTCGTCCTGGTCGAGCAGCTTGTCGGACTCGTCGCCGACCAGCACCGCGTAGGATTCCTTCACCGTCGTCTTGCGGGTCTTGGTCTTCTGGCCGCCCATCGCTTTCGACAGCATGTCGTTGATGTTCAACACGCCGATATTGGCGCCCGGCATGCCGGGGATCTCGAAGCCGGGCATGCCGCCGGTGCCGGTATCGCTCACTTCGATCTCGATCTCCTTGTCGTCGAGCTCGCCGTCGCGCAGCTTTTTGCGGAAACTGTCGCGCGTCGCCGGGCTCGCCGTCTTGCCGACGAGCGCCTCCAGCACGCGTTCCTCGGCATTGATATGGGCGCGCGCCTTGACGTCCTCGCGCATCTTCTCGCGCACCAGGCCGATGGCGATCTCGACCAGGTCGCGGATGATCTGCTCGACGTCGCGGCCGACATAGCCGACCTCGGTGAACTTGGTCGCCTCGACCTTGACGAACGGCGCACCGGCAAGGCGCGCCAGGCGGCGCGAGATCTCGGTCTTGCCGACGCCGGTTGGGCCGATCATCAGGATGTTCTTCGGCATCACCTCTTCACGCATCTGGCCTTCGAGCTGCTGGCGGCGCCAGCGGTTGCGCAAGGCGATGGCCACGGCGCGCTTGGCGTCCTTCTGGCCGATGATGAAGCGATCGAGTTCCGAAACGATTTCGCGGGGCGAGAATGTGGTCATATCGCTAAATTCCACTTTGCCACTGCCGGATGGACTCGAACGGATGCAGCAGCATGATCACGTTGAGTGTCAGATTGTCCCTGATGATGTAGCCGACACCGAATTCGAAGATGAGAGCGAGGGTCACGATCACCCATATAGGAAGCCTGCGCGCCATCACAAATCCCAGCACCATCGCCAGCGTGTCCGCCACCGAATTGATGATGCTGTCGCCGTAATAGTCGAGCGAGATCGTGCCGGCGCGGTAGCGCTCGATGATCAACGGGCTGTTCTCGAGAAGCTCCCAGCCGCCCTCGATGACGACGGCAAAAGCCAGCCTGAGCCCGATCGGCGAGCGCGGGAACAGAGCCCACGCCAGCGCGTAGAACAGGAAGCCGTGGATGAGGTGCGAGAATGTGTACCAGTCGGAAATATGCTGGGAATTCTCCGAGCTCTGCACGATGCCGTGCCACAGCTTGACATAGCCGCATTCGCAGATCGGCGTTCGGCCCATGCCGTAAAGGGCTCCAGCCTGGAATATAATCAGGCCGAGGACGAGCAGAAGTCCCATCCGCCAGCTGTCTTCATAGGCCGAGACGGTCTTGTCGGCGCCGCTTGTACTCATGCTGTTACTGCCCCTCTTCGGCGCCTTATTCGGCGTCACCCTATTCGATATTGCCCTCTTGGGCGTCGCCCTCTTCGGCGTCAATTGCCATCAGCACGGCGTCGCCATATTCCGATTGCCTGCGATCGATAGCTCTGAACCCGGCCTTTTGATAGGCACGGATCGCTCGTCCGTTGGATGGATCCGGGTCGATGATGACACGCGGTGCCCCTTCCTCGAACAGCTGTTCCACGAACTGCCGGACAATTGCCGAGCCGTGGCCGCGTCCGACAAGCTCGGGCCTGCCGATCGACAGATCGATGCCGAGCGTGCCGAAAGGCTGGTCGCTGTAGGGGTGGCCGTCCTCCAGATGCGGATCGTAGCTCTGCATGTAGCCGATCGGCTCGCCGTCGAGCTCGATGATCAGCGGCTCGACGGAAATGCTGTCGATATGCTCGCGGATCTGGGCGATCTCCGTCTCGGGATCGTCCCACCACTCCGCGACATGCGGCTCGGCCAGCCATGCCGCGATCATCGGCAGGTCCGCCTCGGTCACCGGTCGAAAATCATATCTATTTTCTTGTTTGGCCATGATCTCATGCGAACCGAAGGTCAGCGAAGCAAAAACCGATTTCCACTTTTCGGGATCATGGCCAGCGGCCGGCTCAGCCGGCATCGAGGATTTCGATGACAAAATTGTTGTTGGTGTAGACGCAAATGTCGGATGCGATCTGCATCGCTTTGCGGGCGATTTCTTCGGCATCCTTGTCGGTGTCCATCAGCGCGCGCGCCGCGGCCAGCGCATAATTGCCGCCAGAGCCGATCGCCATGACGCCATGTTCGGGTTCGAGCACGTCGCCGGTGCCGGTCAGCGCCAGCGAGACCGACTTGTCGGCAACCAGCATCATCGCTTCCAGCCGGCGCAGATAGCGGTCGGTGCGCCAGTCCTTGGCGAGTTCGACGCAGGCCCGCGTCAATTGCTCCGGATACTGTTCGAGCTTGGCCTCCAGCCGCTCCAGAAGCGTGAAGGCGTCAGCGGTGGCGCCGGCGAAACCGGCAATGACATTGCCGCTTTTGCCGATTCGGCGCACCTTCTTGGCGTTGCCTTTCATGATCGTCTGGCCAAGGCTGACCTGGCCATCACCGGCGATCACCACCTTGCCGCCCCTGCGCACGGTCAGGATCGTCGTGGCGTGCATGGTCAGTTCGTTCGACATCTCTGCTCCGATCAGCACCGGTCCCGACAAGGCGATTGGCGCATTACGAGTGACTTGATCGACCCTATGTATGCATAGGTCCGACGATTGCCAACCGGTCATCGGCCAGGCTCGATACTGCTTGGCACGGCAACTGGCAATCACCGGATCATGCTGCTAGAAGGCTCTCGTTTTCAAGCATGTGGACGCTTTCAAGCATGTGGACGCTTGAACGCCTGAACTCTGGACAAGGATGAGCATGCCGCCCCGTTCCGCCAACGCAAGCCGCAAGACCAGGGAAACCGACATCTCCGTATCGGTCCAGGTCGACGGCTCGGGAAAATCCGATATTTCGACGGGCGTCGGCTTCTTCGACCACATGCTGGACCAGCTGTCGCGCCATTCGCTGATCGACATGACGGTCAAGGCCAAGGGCGACCTCCACATAGACGACCACCACACGGTCGAGGACACCGGCATCGCGCTCGGTCAGGCGCTGGCCAAGGCACTGGGCGAGCGGCGCGGCATCATGCGCTATGCCTCGATCGATCTCGCCATGGACGAGACGCTGACGCGCGCGGCGATCGACGTTTCCGGCCGTCCTTTCCTTGTCTGGAACGTTGTGTTCTCGTCGCCGAAGATCGGCACGTTCGACACCGAACTGGTGCGCGAATTCTTCCAGGCCCTGGCGCAAAATGCCGGCATCACGCTGCATGTCACCAACCATTACGGCGCCAACAATCACCACATCGCCGAGACCTGCTTCAAGGCGGTGGCGCGTGCGCTGCGTTTCGCGCTTGAAAGCGACCCGCGCCAGCCTGACGCGGTTCCTTCCACCAAGGGATCTCTGAAGGGATAGGCCATGGCCGTCTATGTCGTGATGGAACCGCCGGGCCGCGGCGAAAAGCCTGACACAACGGCCTTTGTCCGTGATGGGTTTTCCTGGCTTGGCTTCCTCGTGCCGCCGCTGTGGCTGCTCTGGCACCGGTTGTGGATCGAGGCAGCACTGGCGTTTGTCGCCATGGCTCTGCTTTCGATGCTTGCCGAAGGGCTGAGCCTTGGGCTGGCCGGCCCGCTGCTGTCGCTGCTGGTATCGCTCTATGTCGGGCTGGAAGGGCAGGCCTTGCGGATCGCCGCACTGCGCCGTCGTGGCTGGCACGAATGGGGCGTCGTCGAGGCCGACAGGCTCGACGATGCCGATACGCGCTATGTGCTGGAAGCCGAAGCGCGTGCGGATGAGCCAGCGCCAGTGCCGCGCATCGTTCCGGACGCTGCCCATGCCCGGCCGGCACACACAGGCTTGGTGCTCGGACTGACGCACACGCCGGGAAGACCCTGACATGCGGGTCGCGATCATCGATTATGGCTCGGGCAACCTGCGCTCGGCCACCAAGGCCTTCGAGCGCGCCGCGCACGAGGCCGGCATCGCCGCCGCCATCGACCTGACCGCCGATGCCGAGCGTGTCAGAACCGCCGACCGCATCGTCCTGCCCGGCGTCGGCGCCTATGCCGATTGCGCGGCCGGGCTGCGCGCCGTGGCCGGCATGTGGGAAGCGGTCGAGGAGGTCGCGATCGTCAAGCGGCGGCCGTTCCTCGGCATCTGCGTCGGCATGCAGCTGATGTCGGAGCGGGGCCTGGAAAAGACTGTCACAAAAGGCTTTGGCTGGATCGCCGGCGATGTCAAGGAGATCACCCCGGCCGATCCTGCGCTAAAAATCCCGCAGATCGGCTGGAACACGATCGAGCTCACGCGCAAGCATCCGCTGTTTTCCGGCATTCCGACAGGCAGCAAGGGGCTGCACGCCTATTTCGTTCATTCCTACCATCTCGACGCGCAGAAGCCGGACGAGGTGCTGGCGATTGCCGACTATGGTGGTCCGGTTACAGCTGCTGTTACCAGCGACAATCTCGCCGGCACGCAGTTTCATCCCGAAAAGAGCCAGGCGCTTGGCCTGGCGCTGATCACCAATTTCCTGCGCTGGAGGCCCTAAGAAATGAGCAAGAAAGGCTACTGGATGGCGATGGTCGATGTCCGCGATCCCGAGGGCTACAAGCAGTATATCGAGGCGAACGCGGCGGCTTTTGCGAAATATGGCGCGAAGTTTCCCGTGCGGGCGGGGCGTTATGCGAACCCGGAAGGGCCGACAGGCAACCGCCACGTCCTGGTCGAGTTCGAGTCCTACGACAAGGCGATAGAATGCTACGAATCGCCTGAATACCGGGAGGCATTGAAGTACAGGCTTGCCGCCTCGACCGGTCACTTCGTCATTGTTGAAGGCGCCTGAACGGTGATCCTGTTCCCGGCCATCGACCTCAAGGACGGCAAGTGCGTGCGCCTGAAGCACGGCGATATGGCGACCGCGACGATTTACAATGACGACCCGGCCGCGCAGGCCAGGGCTTTCGAGCAACAAGGCTTTGAATGGCTGCATGTCGTCGACCTCAACGGCGCCTTCAAGGGCCAGAGCGTCAACGGCGCGGCGGTCGGCGCCATTCTCAAGGCAACGAAAAACCCGGTGCAGCTCGGCGGCGGCATCCGCACCCTGGCGCAGGTCGAGGACTGGCTCGATCGCGGCCTGGCCCGCATCATTCTCGGCACGGTGGCGGTGCGCGATCCGGATCTGGTCAGGCAGGCCTGCAAGGCATTCCCGGGCAAGATCGCCGTCGGCATCGACGCCAAGGGCGGCAAGGTGGCGGTCGAGGGCTGGGCCGAGGCCTCTAGTCTCGGCGTCATCGAACTGGCGAAGAAGTTCGAGGGCGCCGGCGTTGCCGCCATCATCTACACCGACATCGACCGCGACGGTGTGCTGACCGGCATCAACTGGGACGCCACCATCGATCTTGCCGACGCCGTGTCCATCCCGGTCATCGCCTCCGGCGGGCTGGCCTCGATCGCCGACATCGTGCGCATGACGATGCCCGATGCGCAAAAGCTCGAAGGCGCCATCTCAGGGCGTGCACTTTATGACGGACGTATCGACCCGGCCGAGGCATTGGCGATCCTGGCGGCCGGACCGGAGAAGGCGAGGGCGCGATGAAACTCTCGATCATCCTCGCACCCTATGACAGCGGCCTTTACCACGCCGGCTTTGGCCAAGGCCCCGACGCCATCATTGCCGGCGGCCTTGTCGATGAACTTGCCTTGCGCGGCCATGATGTCATCGTCGAGGACATCGGCGAGGTCGGCGATGCCCAGAGACGCGAAATCGCGACAGGTTTCGCGGTTTGTCGGGCAGTCGCCACCAAGGTCGACATGGCACGCGACGATGAGCGTTTTCCCATCGTGCTCGCCGGAAATTGCCTGACCGCCGCCGGTGCGGTGGCTGGCGACGCCGCTGATTCGATCATCTGGATCGATCAGCATGGCGATCTCAACACGCCCGAGACGTCGGCCTACGGCTTTCTCGACGGCATGGCGCTGGCGACGACGCTGGGGCTCTGCTGGCGGCCGATGACGTCAGCGATTCCCGGCTTCCAGGCGATCGACCCGTCGCGCTGCATGCTGGTCGACGCGCGCGACCTCGATCCAGATGAAAGGCGGCTTCTCGAGACGTTGCCGATCATTCGCGCTCAGTGGACCGATGCACTCGACAATGTCGGAAAGCTCAAGGCGGCCGGCGCGGCCCAAGTGCATTTGCATCTTGATCTGGATGTTCACGATCCGGATGTGCTGCAAGTGAACCGCTATGCGCTGCCGGGAGGTCCAAATCCGGAGCAGCTGCGGCAACTGGTTTGCGGGCTGGCCAAGTCGATCCCGATCGTCGGCATCACCCTGTCCGCCTATGATCCTGCCTTTGACGCCAAAGGCGAGGTTCCGCCTGTCGTTGGGCAATTGCTTGGCGATTTTCTTGCCGCGCATGCGAGGATCTGATGCTGAAAGCCCGCGTCATCCCCTGTCTCGACGTCAAGAACGGCCGCGTCGTCAAAGGCGTCAATTTCGTCGACCTGATCGATGCCGGCGATCCGGTCGAAGCGGCCAAGGCCTATGATGCCGCCGGCGCCGACGAGCTCTGCTTCCTCGACATCACCGCCTCGTCCGAAAATCGCGAGACCATCTTCGACATCGTCGCCCGCACCGCCGAGCAATGCTTCATGCCGCTGACCGTCGGCGGCGGCGTGCGCCAGGTCGCCGACATAAGAAAGCTGCTTTTGGCCGGTGCCGACAAAGTGTCGATCAACACGGCGGCAGTGAGGAATCCCGATTTCATCGCCGAGGCGGCCGACAAGTTCGGCAACCAGTGCATCGTCGTCGCCATCGATGCCAAGATAGTGTCAGGCGAAGGCGGGGCCGACCGCTGGGAGATTTTCACCCATGGCGGCCGCGAGAAGACCGGCATCGACGCGGTCGAATTCGCTCAGCAGATGGTCGATCGCGGCGCCGGCGAGATCCTGCTGACGTCGATGGACCGCGACGGCACCAAGGCCGGCTACGACATCGCGCTCACCCGCGCGGTCGCCGACGCCGTGCGTGCGCCGGTCATCGCCTCCGGCGGCGTCGGCACGCTCGATCACTTGGTCGAGGGCATTCGCGACGGCCATGCCGGCGCGGTGCTGGCGGCATCGATTTTCCATTTCGGCACGTACAGCATTGCTGAAGCCAAGTCGCACATGGCCCGCGCCGGCCTGCCGATGCGACTGGACTCGTCAGGGGATCGGCTCTAAAGCATGATCCCGAACCGAAGGTCCGCGCCAGCCAAAAAGGGGGAACCGGTTTCGGAAAAGATCATGCTTAAACAAGCAGATAGATGGCGCCATGGCTGAGTTTTCGCTCTCCGATCTGGAGACAATCATCAGGGAACGCGCGCATTCCGGCGATCCGGATTCGTGGACGGCAAAGCTGTTCGCGCGCGGCATCGACAAGGCGGCGCAGAAGCTCGGCGAAGAGGCGGTCGAAACGGTGATCGCGGCCGTTGGCGGTGACAGACAAGCCCTCGTTTCGGAAAGCGCCGATCTCATCTATCATTGGCTCGTCGTTCTGGGCGTCGCCGGCGTTCCGCTTGCCGATGTCCTGACCGAACTCGAGCGCCGCACCGGTCGTTCGGGCATCGCCGAAAAGGCGTCTCGGCAGGACCGGGGCTGATCGCTGCGGAGGGCAGGAAACTCGATGGACCAGCTCGCCCCCACCGAGAAATATTCGCCCTTCCGTTTTTTCTCGGCGGAAGAATGGTCGCAGTTCCGCGCCGACACGCCGATGACGCTCGGCGAGGACGAGATCCGTCGCCTGCGTTCGCTCAACGACCCGGTCGACCTCGAAGAGGTCAAGCGCATCTATCTTTCGCTATCTCGGCTGTTGTCGGCCCATGTCGAGGCCAGCCAGCTGCTGTTCAGGCAGCGCCAGGCCTTCTTCAACGCGGTGGATGTCGTCAAGACGCCCTTCATCATCGGCATTGCCGGCTCCGTCGCGGTCGGCAAATCGACCACGGCGCGCGTCCTCAAGGAATTGCTGGCGCGCTGGCCGTCGAGCCCCAAGGTCGATCTGATCACCACCGACGGCTTCCTGCTTCCCAACGAAATCCTGCGCCGCAACAATTTGATGGAGCGCAAGGGCTTTCCCGCCAGCTACGATGTCGGCGCCCTGCTGCGTTTCCTGTCGGGCATCAAATCGGGGCAGCGCAATGTCCGCGCGCCAGTCTATTCGCACCTGACCTACGACGTCGTTCCCGGCGCGTTCCAGACCATTGACCGGCCGGACATATTGATCTTCGAAGGCATCAACGTCCTCCAGCCGGGCAAGCTGCCGAAGGACGGCAAGATCGTGCCTTTCCTGTCGGATTTCTTCGACTTCGCCATCTATATCGATGCCGAAGAGGAGCTGATCCATCAATGGTACATTGCCCGCTTCATGCGGCTGCGCGAGACCGCCTTCCGCGATCCGGACTCCTTCTTCCACCGCTATTCGCAACTTTCGCAAGCAGCGGCCCGCGCCATCGCCGAAGGCCTGTGGGCCAACATCAACCTGAAGAATCTGCGCGAGAACATCCTGCCGACGCGAGCCCGCGCCGATCTCATCCTGCGCAAGGGCGCCAATCATCTGGTCGAGGAAGTGGCGCTGAGGAAGCTGTAACGAAGCGGTTAACGGCGGGCAGCTCGGCCTGCCGGTCGCGATTCCGATCCTGCTCACCTGTATTGTCCTTCCCGTGGTCAACTTCGTCGTTCTCGAACGCTGGATCTTTTCCGGTCGCTCAGCCGCGGGCCTCGGCCGTGACACGAAGCGGGTGCCGGTTTTGGGAAAATCCGATACCTGAAAAAAGTGATGAGCGGCGATACGGCTCGACTTGAAAGTCCGGGCTTTTGCGCGACAGCATTAGCCAGGATAGGTCACCCGCCGCAGCGTCAGATTGATCCGCCCGCCATTCCTGAGCAGTGCCGAGGTCGACGGATAGATACGGTCGACGCCGTGGAAACAGAGGCGGCCTTCGCCGCCAAGCACGACGACGTCGCCGCTTTTCAGCCTGAACGATTTGGTGCCGCCTTCGCGCGTGCTCTGGCCGACCCTGAACAGGCAATCGTCGCCCAGTGAAACGGAGACGACCGGCGCGGAGAAATCGATCTCGTCGCGGTCCTGATGAAGGCCCATCTTCGCGTCGGGCGAATAGAAATTGACCAGGCAGGCCTCCGGCGGATGGGGATAGGCAGACACCTCGCGCCACAGCTCCAGCAGCATGTCCGGGATCGGCGGCCAGGGCGTTCCGGTTACCGGGTGCGTCGGCTGGTAGCGATAGCCGTGCTGCTTGTCGGTGACCCAGCCGAGCGAACCGCAATTGGTCATGCGCACGCTCATCTCCTTGCCGGTGCGCGGCATCGCCGGCACGAACAGCGGCGCTTCCTGCACGACCTGCCTCACATCCTCGACCAGCGCTTCCTGCACGGCGCGGGACAGATAGAGGGGCATGTGGCGGACGCCTTTGGGCAGAACGAGCATGGTCGTTTGATCCGTTGGTCTGCAAACGACCAGAATGCCACCATCACACGAAAACGGCGACCCGAAAGCCGCCGCCATTGTCGATTGCTGTTGCCGATCTGGCCCGATCTGGTCAGGCCTGATCGAGATCCGGGATGCGCAGAACCTGCCCTGGATAGATCTTGTCCGGGTCGGTCAGCATCGGCTTGTTGGCCTCGAAAATGACCGTGTTCTTCGCACCCTTGCCCTTGCCATAGCTTTTTTCGGCGATCTTCCAGAGATTGTCGCCTTTCTTGACCGTGTAGAAGGTCGGTTGCTTGGCCGGGGCTGCGGGCGTGCCGGCCTCGGATGCGGCGACCTGCAATTCATCCGCCTGCACCTTGGACACGCCGAGCGTGTTGCCGACGGCGATGATGGCTTTTTCGAAGATCGACTGGTCCTTGACCACGCCTTTCAGCACAGCCGTGTCGCCCTTGACGTCGACTTCCACATTGTCGGTGCCGAGCGCGTGCGAATCGAGTTCCTTCTTCAGCGTATCGGCGGTTGGCTCCGGCTCATCGTCGCCGAAGCCGAGCTTCTTGCCGACGCCCTTGACGAAATCAAACATGCCCATCTGCGGTCTCCTTGCTGTGACGAATACCGAACTTGCCACCTGCAACCTCGAATTGGAAGCGGTCTCGACCGCGATCGATGTCGCGCCTGCCGCATCGGCCCAGAACTCGGAATCGATTTTTGGAAAAGCACCATGCGTGGCTGCCAGAGCGCGCACCCTTTGCGTCCGGGTGGACGCGCGTCAATCGTCGTCTACCCGACCGCGCAGTTTCTTGATCGTGCCGCGCCCAGCCTTGGTCTTCAGCCGCCTTTCGACCGCGCCTTTCGACGGCCTCGTCTTCTTGCGCAGCGGCGGCGGCGGTTCGGCGGCCTTGGCAACCAGTTCGGCAAGCCGCGCCCGGGCGTCCGCCCGGTTCTGCTCTTGCGTGCGGAAGCGTCCGGCCTCGATGACGATGACGCCATCCTTGGTGGCGCGCTGGCCCGCCAGCCTGATGGTTCGCTCGCGAACGCGCTCCGACAGGCCAGGCGCATTCGCCGCATCGAAGCGCAATTGCACCGCCGTCGCCACCTTGTTGACGTTCTGGCCGCCGGGACCGGACGAGCGGATGAAGTCCTCGTGCAGGTCATCCGGATGGATCACCGCATCGTCGGCAATGATGATCTTGTCGTCGGCGTTCATGCCGCAGTCATGGCGTGGCGAACGAAAAAAGAAAAGGCCCCCCGGGTCGGGGCTTCCCGATCCCGGCCCGGGCGTTCCCGATCCCCGGGTCGGGCCCTTGCCCGATCCCGATCCCGGCCCTGGTAGCCGGCTGGCGACTATTCCGCGGCTTCGCGCATGCGCGGCGCGGCGCCGAGCACGATGGCGTCGACATGCGGTTCGAATTTTTCGAAATTGACGGCGAACATGCCGACCAGCCTTGCCGCCTGCAGGTCATAGGCTGAGGTATCGGCCCATGTCGATCTTGGGTCGAGAATGGCACGGTCGACGCCCGCGACCGCCACCGGCACCTCGAAACCAAAATTGGCGTCGGTCCGGTAATCGGCCCCTTTCAACGAGCCGTCGAGCGCTGCGGCGAGCAGCGCCCGCGTTGCCTTGATCGGCATCCGCTTGCCGGTGCCGTAGGCGCCGCCGGTCCAGCCGGTGTTGACCAGCCAGCAATCGACGCTGTGATGGGCGATCAGCTCGCGCAGCAGATTGCCGTATTCCGACGGATGGCGCGGCATGAACGGTGCGCCGAAACAGGTCGAAAACGTCGCTTCGGGTTCGGTGACGCCCTTTTCGGTCCCTGCCACCTTGGCGGTGTAGCCGGAGAGGAAATGATACATCGCCTGCGCCGGGGTCAGCCGGGCGATCGGCGGCATCACGCCGAATGCGTCGGCGGTCAGCATGATGATGTTTTTCGGGTGACCGGCGCGGCCCGTCTTGCTGGCGTTGGGGATGAAGTGGAGCGGGTAGGCGCAGCGCGTGTTTTCAGTGAGATTGCCGTCGTTGAAATCCGGCACGCGGCCGGCGTCGAGCACCACATTCTCCAGCACCGTGCCGAAGCGCTGGGTGGTGGCGAAGATCTCCGGCTCGGCTTCGGCCGAGAGCTTTATCGTCTTGGCATAGCAGCCGCCTTCGAAGTTGAAGATGCCATGCGGACCCCAGCCGTGCTCGTCGTCGCCGACCAGCGTGCGCGACGGATCGGCCGACAGCGTCGTCTTGCCGGTTCCCGAGAGGCCGAAGAAGATGGCCGCGTCTCCGCCGGCGCCTTCATTGGCCGAGCAGTGCATCGGCATCACGCCCTTCGCCGGCAACTGATAGTTGAGCACGGTGAACACCGATTTTTTCATTTCGCCGGCATAGGAGGTGCCGCCGATCAGCACGATCATGCGCGTCAGATCGACGGCGATCACCGTTCCGGTTCGGCTGCCGTGGCGGACGGGATCGGCACGGAACGACGGCAGGTCGATGATCGTCAACTCGGGCACGAAATTATCGAGCTCGGCGGCTTCCGGGCGAATGAGCAGATTGCGGATGAACAAGGAGTGCCAGGCAAGCTCCGTGACGACCCGGGTCGTCAGCTTCAAGTCCTCATCGGCGCCGCCGACCAGGTCCTGCACATAAAGATCCTTGTCCGCCGCATGGGCGCGAAAATCGGCGAGCAGCGTATCGAACTGGGCCGGCGAAATCGCCTTGTTGTTGTCCCACCAGACATGCGGCCCGGTGGTCTCGTCGCGGACGACGAATTTGTCCTTGGGCGAGCGGCCGGTGTGCTGTCCGGTCTCGGCGACCAGCGCGCCATGCGCGGTGAGCCGGGCCTCGCCGAGGCGGATCGCTTCCTCGTAAAGGACGGCCTCGCCGAAATTATAGCGCACCGCGCCGGTGGTTTTCAGGCCGATCCTGTCGATCGCCCATGCGGGATTGCGTTGGCCGGCTTCCGACATGAGGGGTTCCTTCTTCAATTGCAGCATCCTGGCCGGCGAACTTCCGGAGCCCCCAACGATGGAGACTGTAACGGTCAGAACCAGAAAAGCCAAATGATATCAAATATTTAATCGATTTAAATATTTTGAAAGTTGTTTAAATCGTTTATATGTGCGAAAAATCAGGCGGGTGCCCAAAGGATTGGCGGTCTGTATCGGTCCAATCCATGTTGAGGTGAGATTGTGGCCGCCGGCATGCCGCTCGTGACAGCGGACGAAGCCTGTGCCACATTTTGTACCTAATTTGTCCTGCAAAAGCCCCTTCTCGACCAAAGAAGGGACAGCTCATGAGGGAGCCACTTGAAA
Source organism: Mesorhizobium sp. WSM4819 (assembly GCF_055811215.1). Classification (NCBI taxonomy): domain Bacteria; kingdom Pseudomonadati; phylum Pseudomonadota; class Alphaproteobacteria; order Hyphomicrobiales; family Phyllobacteriaceae; genus Mesorhizobium; species Mesorhizobium sp. WSM4819. The sequence goes on along the minus strand of NZ_JBVVQO010000012.1, from coordinate 100,864 downwards.
TGGCAACAATCGCGCTTGTCGACGACGACCGCAACATTCTGACTTCGGTGTCGATCGCCCTCGAATCGGAGGGGTATCGCGTCGAAACCTATACGGATGGGGCGTCGGCGCTGGAAGGCCTGGCGGCGCGCCCGCCGAATCTCGCCATTCTCGACATCAAGATGCCGCGCATGGACGGCATGGAACTTCTGCGCCGGATGCGCCAGAAATCCGACCTGCCGGTGATCTTCCTGACGTCCAAGGACGACGAGATCGATGAGCTTTTCGGCCTCAAGATGGGCGCCGACGACTTTATCCGCAAACCCTTCTCGCAGCGTCTTCTGGTCGAGCGGGTTCGCGCCGTGCTGCGCCGTGCCAGCGCCCGCGAGGCGTCGGCCAAGACGCCCAACCAGCAGGCCCGTTCGCTTGAGCGCGGCCAGCTTGTCATGGACCAGGAGCGCCACACCTGCACCTGGAAAGGCGAGCCGGTGACGCTTACCGTCACCGAATTCCTGATCCTGCATTCTCTGGCCCAACGCCCCGGTGTGGTAAAAAGCCGTGATGCGCTGATGGATTCGGCCTATGATGAGCAGGTCTATGTCGATGACCGCACCATCGACAGTCACATCAAGCGCCTTCGCAAGAAGTTCAAGGCCGTCGATGATGACTTCGAGATGATCGAAACCCTTTACGGAGTCGGATATCGGTTCCGCGAAGCGTAAATAGGCAATAGGCAGTAGGGAATAGTCGGTAGTCAGTTTTGAATGGTGCGAACGGCCACTCAGCATCGCCGCGACCTCAGCCAACCATTTCTCTATTCCCTACTGCCTACTCACTAATTACTAAGCGGGGGCTGCTATTCGATGGCAGTGGACGTAGAGCGAGTGAGACGGACGGGCGCCCGGCGCCCGTCGCGGATTCTGCCCGCATTCCTGTCGAGGATCACGGTGCCGATGCGCCGCTTCCTCGGCCACCATATCTTTTCCAGCCTGACGCGGCGCATTCTCTTCCTCAACCTCGCCGGCCTGGCCGTCCTGGTCACCGGCATTCTCTACCTCAACACGTTTCGCGACGGGCTCATCGATGCCCGCGTCGAGAGCCTGATGACCCAGGGCGAGATCATCGCCGGCGCGATCGCCGCATCGGCGACGGTCGAGACCGATTCGATCAGCATCGATCCGGAAAAGCTGCTTGAACTGCAGGCCGGCGAAAGCCTGGGCCCCGGCTCCGATCAGCTCGACAATCTGGACTTTCCGATCAATCCGGAGCGCGTCGCGCCGGTGCTCAGGCGCTTGATTTCGCCGACGCGGACGCGCGCCCGGATCTATGACCGCGACGCCAATCTGCTGCTCGATTCGCGCCACCTCTATTCGCGCGGCCAGATCCTTCGCTACGATCTGCCGCCGACCGACAAGGAAGAGCCCGATCTTCTCGAGCGAATCCAGAAATTCGTCTTCGACTTTTTCCGCAACACCGCGCTGCCGGTCTACCATGAGCAGCCGGGCGGCAACGGCGCTGCATTTCCGGAGGTGGTCAAGGCGCTTACCGGCAGCCCGTCGACCATCGTGCGGATCTCCGAACAGGGCGAGCAGATTGTTTCGGTCGCCGTGCCGATCCAGCGCTTCCGCGCCGTCCTCGGCGTGCTGATGCTGTCGACGGAAGGCGGCGACATCGACAAGATCGTCGCGGCCGAGCGCAAGGCGATCCTGCGCGTCTTCGGCATCGCCGCCCTTGTCACCGCCATCCTGTCGATGCTGCTTGCTTCGACCATCGCCAACCCGCTGCGCCGGCTGTCGGCGGCGGCGGTCAGGGTGCGGCGCGGCGTCAAGAATCGCGAGGAAATCCCGGACTTCTCCGATCGGCAGGACGAGATCGGCAATCTGTCGATCGCCGTGCGCGACATGACCAATGCGCTCTACGCCCGCATCGAGGCGATCGAAAGTTTCGCGGCCGACGTCTCGCACGAATTGAAGAACCCGCTGACCTCGCTGCGCAGCGCGGTAGAGACCCTGCCTCTGGCCAAGAACGAGGCGTCGCGCGCCCGGCTGATGGAGATCATCCAGCACGACGTCCGGCGGCTGGACCGTCTCATCACCGACATTTCCGATGCCTCCCGTCTTGACGCCGAGCTCGCGCGCGAAGACGCAGGAACCGTGGATCTCAAGAAATTCATCACCGATCTGGTCGACGTTTCGCGCACGGCCACGCGCAACAAGAAGACGGTCGACATCGAGTTCAAGGTCGCCAAACTGCCGCAGGGCGTCAAAGGCTATTTCGTCGCCGGCCATGATCTGAGGATCGGCCAGGTCATCACCAACCTGATCGAGAATGCCCGCTCCTTCGTTCCTGAGGAGCGCGGCCACATCGCCATATCGCTGGCGCGCGCCGGCAAGGTCAACATCATCACCGTCGACGACAATGGTCCCGGTATAAGGGCCGACAACATCGACCGCATCTTCGAGCGCTTCTACACCGACCGGCCGGCCGGCGAGGCGTTCGGCCAGAACTCGGGTCTTGGCCTGTCAATCAGCAGGCAGATCGTCGAAGCCCATGGCGGCACGCTGACCGCCGAGAACATCCCGGGCACCAAACCCGGCGAGATCAAGGGCGCGCGTTTCGTCGTGACACTGCCGGCGGAAGGCTGACGCATGATCCCGAAAAGTGGGAACCGGTTTTCGGACAAGATCATGCGTGAACCAAAAAGCATGATCCCGAAAAGTGGGAACCGGTTTTCGGACAAGATCATGCGTGAACCAAAAAGCATGATCCCGAAAAGTGGCGACCGGTTTCCGGACAGGAACTCATGCGTGAGCCGACTGTGAAGGCTGAGAACATTCACGGCACGGCGATCCTGATCGGCGAGCGTGGTGTCCTCATCACGGGACCGTCCGGGTCGGGCAAGACGACGCTGGCGTTCGCCCTCATCGATCATTGCCGCCAACGTGGATTGTTTTCGCGGCTGATCGGTGACGACAGGCTCCTCGCGGCCGATCACGCGGGGCGGCTGGTCTGCCGGGTGCCCGCTCCCATCGCCGGCCTCGTCGAGGTGCCCGGATTCGGCCCGCGGCCATTGTCGTTCGAGCCCGGCGGCGTCATCGACCTTTGCATCCGGCTGGTCCCGGCAAGCGAAATGGACCGCTTCCAGGAAGATGCCAGCGAGTTCATCGCGGGCTGTCCGGTGCCGCGTATTGATCTTGCCGAACGCAATGTTCCGGCGGCCCTGCCGGCCGTGATGGCGCGGCTGCCAATTGCGCCTTTCGTATGATGCGATTTCGAATTGTTGCTGCAATGCGTCAAAATGGCCTGCGCCTGTGCAATTTTGGGCTTGTCAACGCGCCTCGCGTCGACAAGATAGCGCTCCCGCCGCCTGAAAAGGCCGGCGAGCATGAAACGCCTGTGAAGCGGCGATGACGGGAGCCACCAAAGAATGATCGGACTCGTGCTTGTAACGCACGGTCAACTGGCCGCCGAATTCCGCCATGCCGTGGAACATGTCGTCGGGCCACAAGACAGTTTCGAGACCGTCGCGATCGGCGCCGATGACGATATGGAGCAGCGCCGCAGCGACATCATCGATGCCGTTGCCCGTGTCGACACGGGAGCGGGCGTCATCGTCTTGACAGACATGTTCGGCGGCACGCCGTCCAATCTTGCAATTTCGGTGATGGAATCCGGTCGCACCGAGGTCATTGCCGGCATGAACCTGCCGATGCTGATCAAGCTGTCCAGCATTCGCAAGGGCGACAATATGAGCGCAGCGCTGGACGAGGCGCAGGCGGCCGGCCGCAAATACATCAATGTCGCCAGCCAGCTTCTGAGCAGCAAATGAGCGCGCTGTCGGCCAACAAGGGTGACATCGTCCGGGAATTTCCAATCGTCAACCAGCGTGGCCTGCATGCCCGCGCCTCGGCAAAATTCGTTCAGGTTGCCAGCGGCTTCGACGCCTCCGTCCAGGTCGAGAAGGACGGCGTCACGGTTGGTGGCACCTCGATCATGGGCCTCATGATGCTGGCGGCAAGCCCCGGCTATTCGATCCGCGTCACCGCCAGCGGCCCGGAGGCCGAGCAGGTGATCGACGCGCTGGAGCAACTGGTCGCCTCCCGCTTCGGCGAAGAGTCCTGACGCCTGGAGCGCGTCGCGGCTGAACCCGATTTCGCGCCGGCGCGCCTCTGAGGACATGCACGGATAAAGATTTCTTTATATCCCATTGTCGTCCGACCGACGATCTGCTAGTCAGGCCGGCAACTCGCGCTCTTCGACACGCCTTCCGGCGCGGGCGCATCCCGAAGACAATTCTTGATCGGAGCACTGCCATGACGGGTAGCAATGACTATGTGGTCGCCGACATCTCGCTTGCCGGCTGGGGCCGCAAGGAGATCGAGATCGCCGAAACCGAAATGCCGGGCCTGATGGCCTGCCGCGAAGAATTTGGCAAGGCGCAGCCGCTCAAGGGCGCGCGCATCACCGGCTCGCTGCACATGACCATCCAGACGGCGGTGCTGATCGAAACGCTGAAGGCGCTCGGCGCCGAGATCCGCTGGGCCTCCTGCAACATCTTTTCGACCCAGGACCATGCGGCCGCGGCCATCGCCGAGGCCGGCATTCCGGTCTTCGCGGTCAAGGGCGAGTCGCTCGAGGACTACTGGGTCTACACCGACAAGATATTCCAGTGGGCCGATGGCGGCACCTCCAACATGATCCTCGACGATGGCGGCGATGCCACCATGTACATCCTGATCGGCGCGCGCGCCGAAGCCGGCGAGGATGTGCTCTCCAATCCAGGCAGCGAGGAGGAAGAAATCCTGTTTGCCCAGATCAAGAAGCGGATGGCGGCATCGCCCGGCTTCTTCGCCAAGCAGAAGGAGGCGATCCGCGGCGTCACCGAAGAGACGACGACCGGCGTCAACCGGCTCTATCAGTTGCAGAAGAAGGGCCTGCTGCCGTTCCCGGCGATCAACGTCAACGACAGCGTGACCAAGTCGAAATTCGACAATAAATATGGCTGCAAGGAATCGCTGGTCGACGGCATTCGCCGCGGCACCGACACGATGATGGCCGGCAAGGTTGCGGTCGTCTGCGGCTATGGCGACGTCGGCAAGGGCTCTTCGGCGTCGCTCAAGGGCGCCGGCGCCCGCGTCAAGGTCACCGAGGTCGATCCGATCTGCGCATTGCAGGCGGCAATGGACGGCTTCGAAGTCGTCACCCTCGAAGATGCCGCCCCGACCGCCGACATCATCATCACCACCACCGGCAACAAGGATGTCGTCACCATCGACCATATGCGGGCGATGAAGGACATGGTGATCGTCGGCAATATCGGCCACTTCGACAACGAGATCCAGGTGGCGTCGCTGCGCAATCTGAAGTGGACCAACATCAAGCCGCAGGTCGACATGATCACCTTCCCGGACGGCAAGCGGATGATCCTTTTGTCGGAAGGCCGCCTGCTCAATCTCGGCAACGCCACCGGCCACCCGAGCTTCGTCATGTCGGCGTCCTTCACCAACCAGGTGCTGGCCCAGATCGAGCTGTACAGCAAGCCCGGCCAGTATCAGAACCAGGTCTATGTCCTGCCGAAGCATCTCGATGAAAAGGTCGCGCGCCTGCATCTCGACAAGCTCGGCGCCCGGCTTACCGAACTGTCCGGCGAACAGGCCGCCTATATCGGCGTGACCCCGCAGGGACCGTTCAAGCCGGAACACTACCGCTATTAACCACAGCGGAAATTACCACTAGATATTGAGGCCGGGCGATTGACTTTCGCCCGGCTTTATTTTTGCGCTGATTGATTCTTCACGCCGATTCGCGCAAGCGCTATGGTGCTGATTCGCGGGCCCGGGGACGAGGGCCGAAGCCCGCATCAGGGCGGTCTTGCATTCAGGCGGCGAAGAGGACCAGGACATGCCGGGGGATTACCCGCCTTGCGCGGGACAGGCCGTTTCCGGCGGCCACAACGATATGGCGACCACGGGTTCCGCTGCCAGAGGCGGAAGCCTCTTATGGCGCGCTGGCGCCCGCGTCGGAAAATTGCTTGCTTCTTCCGCGCTCGCCGGCCCGCTGCTTGGCCTTTCGGCACATGCTGGACCGGCTGCTGCATCCCACGCGGCTGCGCCCAAAGCCGGGCTGTCGGTCAGCACGGTCGAGGTCATGCAACTCGCCATGTTTGTCGGCGTCATGGGCGCGGCACTTGTCTCGGCCATTTTCCTGATCCGCGAACGGGCGCGCACCTCGGCCCAGAATGGCGAACTCAGAGCCCGCTTGGCCGACGTCAACGCTGCGCTGCAGCGCTCCGAGGCGCTGCTCAACCTGCGCGGCCAGCGTGTCGTTGTGTGGGCATCGGAAAACAAAAAGCCCGAGCTCGTCGGGACATTGCCGGTTGAAAGCGGGGCTCCGGAAGACCGTGCCGCCTTCCTCGCGTTTGGCCGTTGGCTGATGCCGCGCTCGGCGGCGGCGCTCGAGAATGCCGTGGCGGGACTGCGGGAAAAGGCGAAGCCGTTCGATCTCGTCATCGAATCGCAGGCCGGGGCGCCGCTCGAAGTGCACGGCCGCAAGAGCGCAGCACACGTGCTCGTCCGCTTCGTCTCGCTTTCTGAAACGCAGCGAAGCGAGGCCAGGCTAAGAATTGAGAACCAGCGCCTTGCCGCCGACTATGACACCATGCTCGGTCTTTTCAACGCACTCAGCATGCCAGCCTGGCTGCGCTCGGCGGACGGGCGGCTGAAATGGGTCAACCGCGCCTATGCCAGGGCGGTCGAGGCGGAAAACGCCGAAGCTGCGGTTCGCGACGCGAAGGAGTTCCTGGGCGGCCAGGCGCGCGATGCAATCGCTGCGCAGCACAAGTCGCATCCCGTCTTCGAGCAGGCGCTTTCCACCGTGATCGAAGGCGACCGCCGCATGTTCGCCGTGACCGACTTCGCCGGCGCGGACGGCTCGGCGGGCCTCGCCTGCGACACCAGCGCCATCGAAACGATCCGTAGCGAATATGAGCGGACCGTGCGCAGCCATGCCGACACGCTCGACCAGCTCAACACCGCCGTGGCGATTTTCGATACCGATGAAAAACTGCGGTTTTTCAACCAGGCGTTTCAGAAACTATGGGGTCTCGACGCCGGCTTCCTGCACAGCGCTCCGGACAACGCCTTGTTGCTCGACCGGCTGCGCAGCGAAGGCAAGATCGCCGAGCAGCCCGAATGGCGGCGCTGGAAGGAAAGCCTGCTTGGCGCCTATCGCGCGGTCGAGTCGCAGGAACATTGGTGGCATTTGCCGGACGGCAAGACCATCCGCGTCGTTGCCAATCCGCAGCCCAAAGGTGGCGTCACCTGGGTGTTCGAGAACCTGACCGAGAAGATGGACCTTGAAAGCCGCTACCAGACCGCGGTGCGGGTCCAGGGCGAAACGCTCGACAATCTTGCCGAAGGCGTAGCCGTGTTCGGCCCCGACGGCAGGCTCAGATTTTCGAACCCTGCATTCGCAGCACTTTGGGGGCTCGACGCCGACGCCGCCAAGCCCAACGTTCACGTCTCCACGATCCGCGATCTGTGCGACCGGCGCGCCGCCGACAGCCCTTGGCGCGGCTTCGTTGCCGCCGTCACCGGTTTCGACGACGAGCGCCGCGACCGCCACGGCCAGACCGAGCTGAACAACGGCACCGTCCTGCGCTACGCGATGATCCCGCTGCCCAACGGGCAGGTGATGATGACCTTCGTCGACGTCACCGACAGCGTCAATGTCGAGCGGGCGCTGAAGGACAAGAACGAGGCGCTGGAAAAATCCGACCAGCTCAAGAACGAGTTTGTGCAGCACGTCTCCTACGAGCTGCGCTCGCCGCTGACCAACATCATCGGTTTCACCGAGCTGCTTTCGCTGCCCTCGACCGGGCCATTGAACCAGAAGCAGCGCGAATATGTCGAGCATGTCAGCTCGTCTTCCTCGGTCCTGCTCACCATCGTCAACGACATCCTCGACCTGGCGACCGTGGATGCCGGCATCATGGAACTCGATATCTCCGAAGTTCACGTCGACCGGACCATCGCTGCCGCTGCCGAGCTTGTGGCCGACCGGCTGGAGGAGCATGCGATCAGGCTCAAGATCGATGCGGCCACTGCGCCAAAGACGTTCCATGGCGACGAAATCCGCGTTCGCCAGATCCTCTACAACCTGCTGAGCAATGCCGCGAACTACGCTCCTGAGGCGAGCACCATCACGCTCGCCTGCCGCTCGCTTGCCGAAGGCGTGGAATTCTCCGTTCACGACGATGGTCCCGGCATGCCGCCGGAACTGCTCGATTCGGTGTTCCGCCGTTTCGAACCGCGCACCAATAGCGGCCGCCGGCGCGGCCCTGGCCTCGGCCTGTCGATCGTCAAGAGCTTTGTCGAGCTGCATGGCGGCAGTGTCCGCATCGAAACCGGCAAGGACATGGGCACCACCGTCATTTGTGCCTTTCCCGACACGCCGTCCGGCATCCGCGCAGCGGCCGAGTAGCGCGCTCGATGGCAGGCATGGTGCTAGAGCGTTTTCTGGCCGACGAGGCTGCGACCGCAAGGCTGGGCGAGGATCTGGCCATGTCGCTGCGCCCCGGCGACGTGCTGGCTCTCAGAGGCGATCTCGGCGCCGGCAAGTCGAGTTTGGCCCGGGCGCTGATCAGGGCAATGACCGACGATGCCGGTCTCGACGTGCCGAGCCCGACCTTCACGCTGGTCCAGAGCTATGAGGCGCGCGTCCCCGTCCATCATTTCGACCTCTATCGCCTGTCCGCGGCGTCCGAACTGGACGAACTGGGTTTCGACGAGGCGCTGGCGCAGGGCGCTGCGCTGGTCGAATGGCCGGAGCGGGCAGCGGCCTATTTGCCAAAGACTTCGGTGCTGATCGAACTCGTCCATCAGGACGCCGGACGCCTGGCGAGACTGTCGGGACAAGGCGCTGCCTTCGAGCGCGCGGCGCGCTCGTTGGCCATGCGCAATTTTTTGGAAAAAACCGGCTGGGGTGAAGCGCAGAGACGCTATTTTATCGGCGACGCCTCGGCCCGCTCCTATGAGGTCGCCTCGCTGGCCGGCCTGCCGCCGCGCGTGTTGATGAACTCGCCGCGGCTGGTGCTCGGGCCGCCGGTCCGCGACGGCAAGCCCTATGCGGTGATCGCCCACACCGCACAATCCGTCGCCGCCTTCGTCGCCATCGATCGGGCACTGCGGGCCGGCGGCGTCAGCGCCCCGGAAATCCACGCGCAGGACCTGGACCAGGGCTTTCTTCTCATGGAGCATCTCGGCTCGGAGGGGTTTCTCGGCCAGAACGGTCAGCCGCTGGCGGAGCGCTACGCGGCGGCGGCCGAACTGCTGGCGATGATGCACGGCAAGACGTGGCCCGATCGCATCGAGGCCGCGCCAGGCGTCTTTCACGATGTGCCGCCTTTCGATCGCGACGCCATGATGATCGAAGCCGAATTGCTGCTCGACTGGTATGTGCCGGCGATCACAGGCGGCCCGGCAAGCGATGCCTTGCGCGCCGGCTATGCCAAGCAATGGAACGCGGCTCTCGACCGGCTGGAGGGGCACGAATACACGCTCATGCTGCGCGACTTTCATTCGCCGAACATCATCTGGCGCGGCGAGCGTAGCGGTCACGATCGCCTTGGCATCGTCGATGTCCAGGACGCGCTGATCGGCCCCTCCGCCTATGATCTCGCCTCTCTCGCCATGGATGCCCGGGTTACGATCTCGCCTGAGATCGAGCGGCGGACGCTCGATGCCTATATCGCCGCGCGCCACAAGGCTGGCGTTTTTAACGAAGACGAATTCGTCGAGACCTATGCGATCATGGCAGCGCAGCGCAATTCGAAGATCCTCGGCATTTTCGTCCGGCTCGAAAAGCGCGACGGCAAGCCCTATTATCTAAAACACCTGCCGCGCATTCGCGATTATCTCCGGCGGGCGCTGGCGCATCCGGCACTGGCCGGCCTGCGGGATTTCTATACCGCCCACGGGCTGCTGGAGGAGCGGCCGCTGTGACGACACGCCCCAAAACCGCAATGGTGCTTGCCGCCGGGCTGGGAAAGCGCATGCGGCCAATCACCGACACAATGCCAAAACCGCTGGTCGGGATATCAGGCAAGACGTTGCTCGACTGGAGCCTGGACGGCCTGGCCCGCGCCGGCGTCGACAAGGCCATCGTCAACGTCCATTATTTTCCCGAGCAGATCGTCGCCCACGTCGCCGCGCGCCGCGCGCCGCGGGTCGTTATTTCCGACGAAAGCCAAACACTGCTCGATTCCGCCGGCGGTATCGTCCATGCTTTGCCGGAACTGGGAGGGGCTCCCTTTTACATCGTCAACGCCGACACCTTCTGGATCGACAGCGGCGTGCCCAACCTTGCCCGCCTCGCCCTTGCATGGGACGCGGCGAAAATGGATATTCTGCTGATGCTCGCGGATTCCCAGTCGGCAACCGGACACAGCGGCGGCACCGATTTCCTGATGGCGCCGGACGGCGCCTTGCGGCGTTCGAAAGGCGACCCGACAGGCCTGATCTATGCCGGCGCGGCGATCGTCCATCCCAGGCTTTTTAGGGATGCGCCGGCCGGCCCACACTCGCTCAACGCCTATTTCGATGCGGCCATCGCAGCCGGCCGCCTGTACGGCATGGTGATGCACGGCTATTGGATCACCGTTGGCACGCCCGACGCCATTCCGCTTGCGGAAGCGGTCGTTGCCACCGCTCTTGCTGAGTCGCCCGGCACTCTTACCGAGTTGACCAGCGCTCTCACCGAGTTGAAATGAGCGGCTCCCGCCGCGTTTCCTCGATCCCGCCCGGAGCGCCGTTTCTGCCGACGCTGGCCGAGGCCCTGCTGTCAGGGCGGCTTGTTCCCGGTTTCCGCTTCGACGGCGATCCGCTGGCGCTGGCCGACGCCACCATCTACGTGCCGACGCGCCGCGCCGCGCGGGCGCTGCGCGGCGTCTTCGTCGACTGTCTGGGTGGCCGCTCGGCGATCCTGCCGGTCATCCGCCCGCTCGGCGAGTTCGACGAGGACGAGGCCGCGTTCGAGGCCGACGCATCGGCCGCCATCGACCTCGCGCCGCCGATCGCCGCGATCGAGCGCCTGCTGCTGCTGGCGCCGCTGGTGCGCGCCTGGAAACGCCGCCTGCCGGCGCATGTCGCGGCACTTTTCGACGAGGAGATCGTCGTGCCGGCGTCGGCCGCCGATGCCATCTGGCTGGCGCGCGACCTGGCCCGGCTGATGGACGAGATCGAGACGGAAGGCACGGACTGGACCAGGCTCGCCGATCTGGTGACCGGCAACCTCGCCGGCTGGTGGCAAGTGACGCTCGACTTCCTGAGCATCGTCACCGAAAACTGGCCGAATCTCCTCGAAGAACGCAATCGCTCCAACCCGGCTGCGCATCGCAATGCGCTGATAAGGCTGGAAGCAGCGCGGCTGAAGCGCAATCCGCCGACCGGGCCGGTGATCGCCGCCGGCTCTACCGGGTCCATTCCCGCCACCGCCGAACTGCTTGCGGTGATCGCCGGCCTGCCCAGCGGCGCGGTCGTGCTGCCCGGCCTCGACCTGATGCTGGATGAGCCGTCATTCCAGGCAATTGCGGTGCCCGGCGCGCGGCCGGCCTTGCTTGGCCACCCGCAATACGGCCTGGCAAAACTGATCGGCAAGATCGGCGTGCTGCGCGGCGATGTCGAGGAGATCGCCGTTGCCGAAAGGCCGCTCGCGCTGCGCGCCGCACTTGTCGGCGAGGCGCTGCGGCCGGCGGAGACCACCGAGCTGTGGGTCGAGACGCGCGCCCGCTTTACGGCCGGCGATATCACCGAGGCCTTCGCCGACGTGACGCTGCTCGAAGCCGCCGGCGAGCGCGACGAAGCAGTGGCGATCGCCGTCGCGCTCAGACGCGCCGTCGAACAGCCCGGCCAGCGCGCCGCGCTCGTCACCGGCGACCGCGCCCTGGCGCGGCGCGTTTCGGTCGAGTTGTTGCGCTTTGGTGTCGTCGCCGACGATTCGGGCGGCACACCGCTTATCAACACGCCAGCCGCCGGCCTGCTCAGACTGGCGCTTCAGGCGGCGTTCCGCCCCGGCGATCCCGTGGCCCTGCTGTCGCTGCTCAAGCACCCGCTGCTTGGCCTCGGTCTGGAACGCACAAGCGTCCGTCACGCGGCGGAGATCGTCGAACTGGTGGCGCTGCGCGGCGGCACCGGCCGCCCCGACATCGCCTCGCTGCCGGAGCTCTTCGAGGCCCGGCTCCTCGAATTCGACGATCGCGGCAATCGCCGCCCGCCCTTCTGGCGATCGCGGCTTTCGGTCAGGCGCATCGAAGGCGCCCGCGAACTGCTCGTCCGCCTTGCTGCTGCGCTGGCGCCGCTGACCGCCTTTCGCAGTCAAGCCGAAGCCGATCTTGCCGAATTGACCCGGGCCAGCGTCATCGCGCTCGAAAGTCTCGGCCGAACCGCGGATGGCAGTCTGAGCGGACTCTATGCCGGCGATGCCGGTGAAAAGCTCGCCGAGCTTTTGCGCGGCCTGGTCGCTGCCTCGGCGTCGTTCTCCTTCGCGGCCGACGAATGGCCCGACGTGATGGAGGCGTTGATCGCGCCCGAGACGGTCAAGCCGGCACAAGGCACCGACAGGAACATCGCCATCTGGGGTGCGCTGGAAGCCCGGTTGCAGAACGTCGACACGCTGGTCGTCGGCGGGCTCAACGAAGGCGTGTGGCCGCGCAAGCCGGAAAGCGACCGCTTCATGTCCCGGCTGATGAAGACCGGCATCGACCTCGAGCCGCCCGAACGGCGCATCGGCCTGGCCGCCCATGATTTCCAGATGGCGATGGGGGCGAAGAAAGTGGTGCTGGCGCGGTCCGCCCGCTCCGGCGACGCACCGGCGGTGCCGTCGCGCTGGCTGCAGCGCCTGCTGACCTTCATAGGCAAGGACCATGCGGCGGTGCTTCGCCGGCGTGGTGATGAATTCCTGTCCTGGGCCCGTGCGCTCGATGCCGGCGAACGAAGAGACTTCGCGCCGCGGCCGCAGCCGAAGCCACCGCTGGATGTGCGGCCGCAACATTTCTCGGTCACCGAGATCGAAACGCTGCGCCGCGACCCTTACGCGATCTATGCCAGGAGGATCCTCCGCCTGATGCCGCTCGACCCGGTCATCCGCGACCCGGGTGCTGCCGAACGCGGCACGCTGTTTCACGCCATCCTGCATCTCTTTTCGCGGACCGTGGCCGATCCGCTTGTGCCGGAGGCGCTGGACGGTCTCATTGCCGCCGGCCGCGAATGCTTTGCCGAGACGGCCCTTCCTCCCGATGTCGAGGCGGTGTGGTGGCCGCGCTTCGAAAAGCTCGCCGCCGGCATCATCGAATGGGAGCGCGGCCGCGCCTTCGCCGTGACAATGCGGCATGCCGAGGAGCACGCCGAGAAAACAGGCGTCGGCCAGTCCGGCGTGACGCTGTCCGGCTATGCCGATCGTGTCGATCTCCTGGCCGGCGGCATGGCCGACATCCTGGATTACAAGACCGGCTCTTCGCCGTCGAAGGCGCAGGCCCATACGCTGCTTTCGCCGCAACTGGCGCTCGAGGGCGCGCTGCTCAGGCGCGGCGCCTTCAAGGGGCTAGGCGCGCGCGAGCCGTCGCAGTTGGCCTTCATCAGGCTGAAGCCGAACGGCGAGGTGTTCGAGGAATCCATCCTCGAATACAACCGCAAGCCGCGAACCGCCGCAGACCTCGCCGAGGAGGCCTGGGCGCGGCTCGAAAAACTGCTGATCCACTATGCCAACCCCGCGACCGGATACCTGTCGCGGGCGTTGCCGTTCCGCGAGGGCGAGACCGACGGCGACTACGACCATCTCGCCCGCGTGCTCGAATGGTCTGCCGGCGGCGACGCCGACGACGAGGGAGGGGAGGCATGAAGAAGGCCTATCCCATTCCGACCGATACCGCCGTCAGCCAGGCAAGCGCCTCAGATCCGCAAAATTCCGCCTGGGTGTCGGCCAACGCCGGATCGGGCAAGACCCATGTGCTGGCCCAGCGTGTCATCCGTCTTCTGCTGCGTGGCACCGATCCGTCGAAGATCCTGTGCCTGACCTACACCCGCGCCGCCGCCGCCAACATGTCGAACAGGGTGTTTTCGACATTGTCGGAATGGACGGCGCTTGGCGACGCAGAACTGGCGACAAGGATAGAGGCGCTGGACGGTCGCCAGCCCAATCGCGAAGCCATGCGCCGCGCCCGCCGGCTGTTCGCCGAGGCGCTGGAGACGCCCGGCGGGCTGAAGATCCAGACCATCCACGCCTTCTGCGAATCGGTGCTGCACCAGTTCCCGCTGGAAGCCAACATACCGGCCCATTTCGAAATGCTCGATCCGCAGATGGAGGCGTCGCTCTTCGCCGCCGTCCGCCGCGACATGATCTCGGGCACGGCCGCCGGCGATGCGGAGCTGGCCGAGGCTTTCGCCACCATTCTGGAACGCGGCGGCGAACACGGGCTTGACGCCTTGCTGGCCGAGATCGTGCGCAAGCGCGAAGGTCTGCGCGCCTTCATCAGCGCGGCTGGCGGCGGTGGTTTTCAGGCGCTGTTCGACGAGTTCAGGTTTCGCGCCGGCCAGACCGCGGATGGCCTGGCGGCGTCCGTCTGGCCGCTGCCGGGCTTCCTGCCGGACTATTTCATCACCTTCGCCCGTGCTGCTGAAGCCGCCGACGCCCGCACCGTACTCAACAACCTTCTGCCCTATGCGCGCCTTGCCTTCGCCGAGGATGATCCGGTTCGCCGGCTGCATCTGCTGGCAAAAGCCTTCCTGCGAGGCGATGGCGAGCCTTATGAGCCGGCAATGTTCAAGAAGGCGTTGCTCGACCGGTTGCCGGATCTTGCCGAGCGCTATCTGTCAGCGGTCGATGCCATTCTCGAAATCTCCGACCGATTGGCCTTGTTCAGGATGCTGGAGGGCACACGTGCCGCGCTGACCATCGCCGACTGGCTGATCGCCCGCTACGAGCACTTGAAGCGCGCCCGCGGCTTCCTCGATTTCAACGACCTCATCACCCGGACGGTCAATCTCCTGGCCCGGCCCGACGCCGGCCCCTGGGTGCAATACAAGCTCGACCAGGGCATCGACCATATCCTGCTCGACGAGGCGCAGGACACCAGTCCCGACCAGTGGGAGGTGGTGAAGCGACTGGCCGAGGAATTCTTTGCCGGGCTCGGCGCACGCGACAATGTTCACCGCACGGTGTTCGCCGTCGGCGACGAAAAACAGTCGATCTATTCCTTTCAAGGAGCGGCGCCCGACTCCTTCGCCGACTCAAGGCTGCTGTTTTCCGCAAAAGTGCGCGACGCCAAAGCCGCCTTCGCCGATCTCAAGCTGACCTGGTCGTTCCGCTCGACCGAAGACGTGCTTGCGGCGGTGGACCGTGTCTTTGCCGACCCGCTCGTGCGGCGCGGCATCAGCCACGATCCCGACCCGCTGACCCACAAGGCGATCCGCAGCGATGCGCCGGGATATGTCGAGGTCTGGCCGTCGATCGGCGCCGACGTCGTCGACGAACCCGACGACTGGACGCAAGCCGTCGACCACGCCCATGCACCGGCGGTGCGTGTTGCCGAAAACGTCGCGGCAACCATTGCCGGCTGGATCGGCGCCGGCGAGATCATCGAAGGCCGCGGCAAAAACCTTCGACCCGGCGACGTGCTGGTGCTGGTGCGCAAGCGCGATCGTTTTGTCCATGCGCTGACGCGCGCGCTGAAGCGACGCGACATCCCGGTCGCCGGCGCCGACCGCCTGAGCCTGCCCGGCCACATCGCGGTCAAGGACCTGATCGCGCTCGGTCACTTTCTCGTCCAGCCCGAAGACGATCTGTCGCTCGCCGCCGTGCTGCGCAGCCCGATTTTCGACGTTTCGGAAGAGATGCTTTTCGCGCTCGCCGGCGTCCGGCCGTCCGGCCTCTCGCTGATCGCATCGCTCAGGCAGCAGGCAGGCGAAAGCGCTGCCTTGGCCGCAATCGCTGCCCAGCTCGACACATGGTCTGATGAAGCCGCATTCAGGCCAGTGTTCGAATTCTATGCCGGGGCTCTCGCCCGCGACGGCTTGCGCAAGAAAATGATCGCGCGGCTCGGGCCGGAGGCCGGCGACATCCTCGACGAATTCCTGAGCTTCTGCCTGGCCGAGGAGCGGACCGGCCTGCCGGGACTGGAATCCTTCCTGGCGACGCTGGAAAACGCCGGCCCCGAGATCAAGCGCGAAATGGACCAGACCCGCGACGAGGTTCGCGTCATGACCGTGCATGCCGCCAAGGGCCTCGAGGCGCCTGTCGTGTTCCTCGTCGATGGTGGCTCGGCGCCGTTCAGCGATCAGCATCTGCCGCGACTGATGCCGTTCGATGGCTCGGGCCAACACTGGGACGGCAAGGGCTATCTCTGGCGTTCGGCCAACGATGTCGCCAATGGCTTTTCGCGGGCCGCTTCGGTCCGTGCGCGCGAACTGGCCGACGACGAATACCGCCGGCTGCTCTATGTCGGCATGACCCGCGCCGAGGACCGGCTGATCGTCTGCGGCTATCACGGCAAGCGGGCGCCGAATACCGGCACCTGGCACTCGATCGTCAGCCGCGCGCTGGTCGGCGCGCCCGAAAGCATCGAGCGGCAGCATCCCGCCACCGGCGAGACCGTGCATCGCTTTCACGTGACAAAATTGCCGCCGGTCGCACAGGCGGCCGCCGAAGCGGCGCGGCAGGCGCAACAGTTCGAGCCGTTGCCGAAGAGCCTGTTCCAGCCCTTGCCGCCCTTCGAGGATCTGCCGCGGCCGCTGTCGCCGTCCGGCGCCTCGGCGCTGATCGACGAGGCCAGGCAAGCCGTAGTCGACACCGGCTCGCCGGTGCTGGACACCGAGGCAGAACCTGGCTTTGCGGTGATGCGGGGGCTGGCGCTGCACAAATTGCTGCAGATGCTGCCCGGCATCGCCGAGACCGAACGCCGCGATGCTGCGGAGCGCTACCTCAAGCGCGCTGGCGCGCAATGGCCTGAAAGCGAGCGCGACAAGGCCTTGGCTTCGGTGGCGGCGATCCTTGCCGACAGCCGCTTCGATCAGCTGTTTGCGCCGAATTCACGCGCTGAGGTCGCGGTCATGGGCAGCCTGGAGGTCAAGGGCAAGCTGCGCTCGATCTCCGGCAAGATCGACCGGCTGGCGGTCACATCAGGCAGGGTGTCGATCGTCGACTACAAGACCAACCGGCCGGCGCCTGCAGCGCTGGCGGACGTTCCACCGGCCTATGTCCTGCAGCTCGCGCTCTATCGCGCGCTGCTCCAGCCGCTTTATCCCGGGCATGAGGTCTCGGCGGCGCTGCTGTTCACTGAAGCGCCGCGATTGATCGAGCTGCCGCCGGCGGCGATGGACGACGCCCTTGCCCGACTCACGGGAGCGTGACACAACAGCTGCTTGAAGAAGGGCGCGATCACCACCACATTTGGTGCGACAATAACTCTCGAAAGGATTTTCGCATGGCCACCGTCAAGGTCGACAAGAGCAACTTCCAGACCGATGTGCTTGACGCCAAGGAGCCGGTCGTCGTCGATTTCTGGGCGGAATGGTGCGGCCCGTGCAAGATGATCGCGCCGGCGCTGGAAGACATCGCCATCGAACTCGGCGGCAAGGTCAAGATCGCCAAGCTCAACATCGACGAGAATCCCGAGCTGGCCGCGCAGTTCGGCGTGCGCTCGATCCCGACGCTGATGATCTTCAAGGGCGGCGAAATGGCCGACATGAAGGTCGGCGCCGCGCCGAAGACGGCGCTGTCGCACTGGATCAACGGCAATCTCGCCTGATCCGGCGGAAATCCGCAGACAAGCCCGGCCCTCGCGCCGGGCTTTTTGCTGCGTCAACTAATGTACCGCGCGTCCCCCTGGACGCGCGAAGGACGCTGCTGCACTTGATCTGACCGAAGATCGGATCGGGATTTTCTGGGTCATGCGGCTGGTCCGCCGTGGCACTCGCCACTTGCCGGCCCATGTTCTTGTCTGGCTTAAAGCAGGAGAACGACATGACCGGATCCGCAAAGGCCACCGTCTTCATCGACAATGAGCGCGTCATCGTCACCGAATACCGCTTCGCGCCGGGCGACAATACCGGCTGGCACCGCCATGGCCATGATTATGTCGTCGTGCCGCTGATGGACGGCAAGCTCAAGCTCCTGACCAAGGACGGCGAATCCTTCGCCGAAATGAAGAAGGGGGCGCCCTATTTCCGCAAGGAGGGCGTGGAGCATGACGTCATCAATGCCAATGAGGGCGAGTATGCCTTCATCGAGATTGAGCTGAAGTAGTCCCCACCGAGGCCGTCTTCGCCATAGGCGTGAGGCGATCACCAATCCGCGATACGATCGCCTCCGACGAATTGTGCACTTTTCTCAGTATATTCAAACAGTTCTATCTTCACGTTGTTAGGATCGCGAATCCACGCCTGGTAGGTATCATCGCATGCGTGTTTCTTTGACGTGACTTCAACGCCTTTCGCTCTTACGTCGGCGATCGCGGCGTCAAGGTTTTCCACTTCAAGGCAGAAGTGGTTGATCTGGTTCAGCTCGCTATAGCTGGCCCCGTCTTTCTGGAACACCTCGACGTGGCTGCGGCTGCCGCAATTGAGATAGAAACCGAAAATCTTGCCGTCGCGCAGGAAGTTGAACTGGGTGTCCATGCCGAGGACGTCCCGATAGAAGCTTCGCGTCACTTCGAGATCATCTGCGAAGATGCAAACGTGAGCGAGCTGCTTTACCTTGATCATGACTGGCTCCTCGCGGTGATCTGACGAAGTCCGGCGTCATCGTGCCCTGGTGAACACGCGCCTCAAACCGGCGGCGTGCCATTTTCGGCCAGCACCGCGCCGGCCAGATAGAGCGAGCCGCTGATCAGGATGCGCGGCGGCGGTCCGTCCCACGTGTCGCGCAGCAGCATCAGCGCATTGGCGACGGAGCTCACCGGTTCGGCCGACAGGCCGGCCTCGACGGCGCGGATCGCCAGTTCGTCATTCGGCACACTGGCCTCGCTGAGGCTCACCGGCACCGTGTAGACATGCCGCACCAGGCCCTTGAAGGCGCGGAAATAGCCGCTCTGGTCCTTGGTGTTGATCATGCCGCAAATCAAGAACAGCGGCCGCGGGTTTTTTTCCTCCTGCTCGGCCAATGCCTCGGCGACGACCACGCCGGCGCCGGGATTGTGGCCGCCGTCGAGCCAGATGTCGGCGCCCTTTGGCGCCAGTTCCGTCAGCCTGCCTTGCGGCAATTTCTGCATCCGCCCCGGCCAGGTGACATTGGCCATCGCCTTGTCGGCGACGCGATGGCTGATCTCGAAACCTGCCGACTTGACCGCCGCAATCGCCGCCGCCGCATTGGCGAACTGGTGGCGCCCTGGCAGCCGCGGTGGCGACAGGTCCATCAGCCCGTCTTCGTCCTGATAGACCATCCGGCCGTTTTCCTCGAAGGCGAGGAAATCCTGGCCATAAACGAAGGTGGGACAGTCGAGCCGCTCGGCGGTTTCGATAAGCACCTGAAGCGCCGTTTCGCTTTCCTGCGCGCCGATGACCACCGGGCAACCGCTCTTGATGATGCCGGCCTTTTCGGCTGCGATCAGTTCGACACGGTCGCCGAGAAAGGATTCGTGGTCGAGCGAGACCGGCATGATCACCGACACCGCCGGTTCCTTGATGACATTGGTGGCATCAAAGCGGCCGCCAAGGCCGACCTCGATGATGACGGCATCTGCCGGATGTTCGGAAAACAGCAGGAAGGTGACGGCGGTGAGGATCTCGAAGACGGTGATCTTCTGGCCTTCATTGGCCTTGGCGACGCGGGCGATGGCATCGGCGAAGACCTCGTCCTCGACCAGCCTGCCGCCGCCGTCGGCGGCCAGCCGGTAGCGCTCATGCCAATTCACCAGATGTGGCGATGTGTGGACATGGACGCGGTGGCCGGCCGCTTCGAGCAGCGCCCGCGAAAACGCGGCGCAGGAGCCCTTGCCGTTGGTGCCGGCGATGTGGATGACCGGCGGCAGATGGTCCTGCGGATTGCCAAGCCGCTCCAGCAGCCGCGAAATGCGGTCGAGCGAAAGATCGAAGCCCTTCGGATGAAGCGACATCAGGCTTTCGATTTCGCGGTCGGCGGCAAGCGTGCTCATGGGAGAATCCTAGCGCATGACCCCGAAAATCGAAATCGATTTTCGGAAAGGAATCATGCGTGAAATCAAGATGCTACAGCGCCACAGATGGCGCGCAATCGCGGTTCGCGACGACGGATGTCGCGTCAGGCTTGCGGGCGTGCTTCCGCCGGGACCGCCACCGGCGGCAGGATTTCCGGTTCCAGCGGCTTTTC
This sequence comes from Mesorhizobium sp. WSM4819, assembly GCF_055811215.1. Classification (NCBI taxonomy): domain Bacteria; kingdom Pseudomonadati; phylum Pseudomonadota; class Alphaproteobacteria; order Hyphomicrobiales; family Phyllobacteriaceae; genus Mesorhizobium; species Mesorhizobium sp. WSM4819. The sequence goes on along the minus strand of NZ_JBVVQO010000012.1, from coordinate 80,551 downwards.
TTCTTCCGGCAGCTTGAGCAGCATTTTCAGGAGCCGTGCGATCGTCTGGCGCATCTCCAGCCGCGACACCACCATGTCGACCATGCCGTGCTCCATCAGATACTCGGAGCGCTGAAAGCCGTCGGGCAGCTTTTCCCTGATCGTCTGCTCGATGACGCGCGGCCCGGCAAAGCCGATCAGCGCGCCGGGCTCGGCGATGTGCACGTCGCCCAGCATGGCGTAGGAGGCAGTGACGCCGCCGGTAGTCGGGTTGGTCAGAACGACGATATAGGGAAGACCGGCTTCCTTCAGCCGATCGACGCCGATCGTGGTTCTCGGCAATTGCATGAGCGACAGGATGCCCTCCTGCATGCGGGCGCCGCCGGAGGCCGCGAACAGGATCAGCGGCCGCTTGCGTTGCACTGCGACCTCGAAGCCACGAACGATGGCGTCGCCGGCGGCCATGCCAAGCGAGCCGCCCATGAAGGCGAAGTCCTGCACGGTCACCACCACCGGCAGGCCTTCGACGGTGCCCAGCGCATTGATGATCGCGTCCTCCAGCCCAGTCTTGGCCTTGGCGTCCTTCAGCCGGTCGGTGTAGCGCTTCTCGTCGCGGAATTTCAGCGGATCCTGCACCACCTTGGGGTTTTCGAGCATCTCGTACTTGCCGTCGTCCATGAAGAATCTCAGCCGCTCCCTGGCCGAGATCTTCATGTGATGGCCGGAGGACGGGATGACGAACTGGTTCTGCTCCAGATCCTTGTGGAAGACCATCTCGCCGGTCTCCGGATCCTTGATCCAGAGGTTTTCAGGCATGTCGGTGCGCCGGCCGAGCATCGAATTGATCTTCGGTCGAACGTAGTTGGTGATCCAGTTCATCGCTTCGGCTCCTGTCCTGACGAAGAGTTAGACCATGATCCCGAAAAGTGGAAACCGGTTTTCGGTGGAGATCATGGTCAACCAGAAGATCAAGACTATTCGGCGGCAGCAAGGCGGGCCGCGCGCACGCCTTGCGAAAGCCCGCTGACCAGCGTGGCGACCGCCTCGGCCGGGTCGGCGGTCTTTTCGCCCTTCGGCCCCAGAACATTGGCGACCGCATTGACGATCGCAGTGCCGACGACGACGCCGTCGGCCGACGCTCCGATGATGCGCGCCTGCTCGGCGGTCTTGACGCCGAAGCCGACGCAGACCGGCAGGTCGGTATGACCCTTGATGCGCCCGACCGCCGCCGCCACCTTGCCGGTGTCGGCCAGCGCCGAGCCGGTGATGCCGGTCATCGACACGTAATAGACGAAGCCGGAGGTGTTCTGCAGCACCTTGGGCAGGCGCTTGTCGTCGGTGGTCGGCGTCGCCAGCCGGATGAAATTGATGCCGGCCTTCAGCGCCGGAATGCACAGCTCCTCATCCATTTCCGGCGGCAGGTCGACGACGATCAGTCCGTCTATGCCGCTGGCCAGCGCATCCCTGAGGAAGCGGTCGACGCCGTGGATGTAGATCGGATTGTAGTAGCCCATCAAAACGATCGGCGTTTCATTGTCGGCGGCACGGAATTCCGAAGCCATCTTCAGCGTCTTGACCAGCGTCTGCCCGCCTTTCAGCGCGCGCAGGCCGGCCGCCTGGATCGCCGGGCCGTCGGCCATCGGATCGGAAAACGGCATGCCGAGTTCGATGATGTCGCTGCCGGCGCCGGGCAATGCCTTCATGATCGACAGCGAGGTGTCGTAGTCGGGGTCGCCGCCCATGAAATAGGTGACGAGTGCCGGGCGCCCTTCGGCCTTCAGCTTGGCCATACGGCGGTCGATGCGGGTGGTCATGATCAGATCTCCATGCCCAGCATATTGGCCACCGTATGCACGTCCTTGTCGCCGCGGCCGGACAGGTTGACGATGACGATCTGGTCCTTGTCCATGGCGGGCACGATCTTCACCGCATGCGCGATGGCATGGGCGGATTCGAGCGCCGGAATGATGCCTTCGACGCGTGTCGTCAACTGGAACGCCTCCAGCGCCTCGTCGTCGAGAACAGGCACATAGTCGACGCGGCCACTGTCGCGCAGCCAGGAATGCTCCGGCCCGACGCCGGGATAGTCGAGGCCGGCCGAAATCGAATGCCCGTCCATGATCTGCCCGTCGGCGTTCTGCAGGAGATAGGTGCGGTTGCCGTGCAGCACACCGGGCGCGCCGGCGTTCATCGAGGCGCAATGCTCGATGCCGTCGAGGCCGCGGCCACCGGCCTCGATGCCGATGATCTTTACGCTGCGGTCGTCGAGGAACGGGTGAAAAAGGCCGATGGCGTTGGAGCCGCCGCCGACGGCGGCAATTATGGTGTCCGGCAGCCGGCCTTCCTGCTCGAGGATCTGGACGCGCGCCTCGATGCCTATCACCGACTGGAAGTCGCGCACCAGCTCCGGATAGGGGTGCGGGCCGGCGGCGGTGCCGATCAGGTAGTAGGTATCCTCGACATTGGTTACCCAATCTCGAAGAGCTTCGTTCATGGCGTCCTTCAACGTGCCGTGGCCAGCGCTCACCGGCCGCACCTCGGCGCCGAGCAGCTTCATGCGGAAGACGTTCGGGCTTTGCCGGGCGACGTCGGTGGCGCCCATATAGACGACGCACGGAAAGCCGAAACGCGCCGCCACGGTGGCCGACGCCACGCCGTGCTGGCCGGCGCCGGTCTCGGCGATGATGCGTTTCTTGCCCATGCGCTTGGCCAGCAGGATCTGGCCGAGGCAGTTGTTGATCTTGTGCGAGCCGGTGTGGTTCAGATCCTCGCGCTTGAAATAGACCTTTGCGCCGCCCCCGAGGCCCTTAGCCGCGGAAACCTCGCGAAGATGCTTGGTCAGGCCTTCGGCGAAATAAAGCTTCGACGGCCGCCCGGCATAGTGGATCGAAAGGTCAGTCAGTTCGGCCTTGAAATCCGCATCGTCCTTGACCTCGTTCCAGTGCCGCTCGAGGTCGAGGATCAGCGGCATCAATGTTTCGGCAACGAAACGACCGCCGAAGATGCCGAACATGCCCTGCTCGTCGGGTCCGGTGCGGAAGGAATTGGGTATCGCCGGCTTGTTCATCGCCGATCTCCTAGCTTGTGGTTTGAAGCACGGTCAGGCGGCGCGGCTGTCGCGTGCTGCCTTGACGGCCCGGAAAAACTGTTCGATCAGCGCCGGATCCTTGACGCCCGGCGCGCTTTCCACGCCTGAGGAAATGTCTAGTCCGGGCGGGTTGGCAAGCCGAAAGGCATCGCCGATATTGGCGGCGTTGAGCCCACCGGAAAGCATGTAATCGACGCCTGCGTCAAGGCCGGCCAGAACGCGCCAGTCGAAGGCAACGCCGTTGCCGCCCGGCAGTTGGGAACCCTTCGGCGGCTTGGCGTCGAACAGGAAACGGTCGGCAACGCCGACGAAGGGTCTTATCCGCTCCAGGTCGGCAGCCTCGCTGACCGGCAGCGCCTTCATCACCGGCAGGCCATAGCGGGCCTTGATCTCGGCCATCCGCTCCGGCGTTTCCGAGCCATGCAGCTGCAGCATGTCGGGCTGCATTTTTTCGACGATTTCATCCAGAAACGCATCGCCGGCGTCGACTGTCACGGCAACCGCCCTAGCCTTGCCGATTGCCGCTTCGCGCAAGCGGCCGGCTTCCGCCGGCTCGACATAGCGCGGGCTTTTGGCAAAGAAAATAAAGCCGACATGGCTGGCGCCGCCGGCCAATGCCGCGGCCAATGCCTTGTCGGTCTTCAGTCCGCATATCTTGATGTCGAGCGCCATGACGCGGGGATTGGCACGAAACGGCAAAAGAGTCGAGAAAAAGCGCGTGTTTGCCACCGGCGCGGAACGCGCTACCTTCCTAAGACAAGAGAGCGGAACGGGCTACTTACTTCAGATAATACAGGCGGGAGCAAACAAGCATGGCAGACGATACCGTCGCCCAACTCAGGCAAAAAGTCGCCCAGGCTCGCGAGGTCATCGCCCATCTGATGGACAAGGCCGCCTTCAACGGCGCCGAGGCACAGCGCGCGCTCGACTATTTCGGCAGCAACGCCTTCAAGAAGGACTTCCTGCCATGGCCGCGCCATACCGACGAGGGGCTGCGCCCAGAGGAGTTGAACGCGGCGAATGATGATTGACCGGGCGATCTATTCGAACATGATCGCTTGCAGCGCGCCACCATTGCGCTTGAGCCAGTCCTTGCAGCGCTCGGTGTCGGGGCAGAGCTGCTCGCACAATTTCCAGAATTTCGGGCCGTGGTTCATCTCCTTGAGATGCGCCACCTCATGCGCGACGAGGTAGTTTATGACCGGTCGCGGCGCCATCATGATCCGCCAGGAGAACGACAGGTTGCCGTCCGACGTGCATGACCCCCAGCGGCTCGACGTGTCCTTGAAGCGGATTGCCTTGGCGCGCTTGCCGATCGTCCCGGTGTGCCTGACCACCAACCGCTCGATCTCGCGCTTGGCCTCGCGCTTGAGGAAATCGGCGATGCGGCGCGGCAGGTGCACGCGCTCGCCATGCACGATCATCAGCGGACCGCGTTCGTCGCACGACAGCGTGACGGTACCGCGTTTCGAGGGCTCATGAACGATGCGATGCGGCACGCCGCGCACCGGTATTTTGATACCGGGCCGCACCTGCGGCCGGTTGGGCACCTTGGCCAGCCGCTGCTCCAGCCAGTCCTGATGGCGGTCAAGGAATTTTTCCACCTCGCCTCGCCGTAGGCCCGGTGGCACGGTGATGCGCAGGCCCCGGCCACCGGAATCGATGCGCAGCGTCAATCGCCGCGCCCGGTCGCTCTCGACGATCTTGAGCGGCAGCGTGCGGCCGGCAACACAATGCTCCCGCTCCACGACGGGGGCGGGCCTGGGTTTGGTCAGGTTGCGGAAGAAGCCGAATGACATGGCCGGGACGATACGTGATTCGAGGAAAACGAATAGAACAAAAAAGAAACGGCGCCGCTGACGCGACGCCGTTTTTGATTATTATTTATGTCGAGGCAAGTGCCTTACTCGTCAAGCAGGCCTGGCGTGGATTTGCCACCGCCGGTTGTGGGCCCGCCGGTTGTGGGTGACGTCGACTTGTTGCGGTTCGCTATGAAGCGGTCGAACTCTTCCTGGTCCTTGGCGCGACGCAATTCCCTGGCGTATTCGTCGAACTCGCTCAGCATCTCGTCGAGCTTGCGGCGCTCTTCATTGAGCCGCTCGAGTTCTTTTTCGCGCCAGTCGTCGAAAGCGACGTTGCCGGTGCGGGCAGAGCCGTGGCCCCAGCGCGCCGCTTTGTCGGAACCGCGGCGGCAGCCGGCGAAGATGCCGTCGGTCGCGCGGTTGACGTCGCGCTTGAAGCCGTCAAGCCGGTCGCCCCAGATGATGTAGGCGAGCATGGCGAGGCCGAGCGGCCAGAACACCATAAAACCGATCACCATCAGAGCGATGGTCGCCGGCGTCCAGGCCGGACGGATCAATGCAGATGTGTTCATTTTCTCCCAATCCTTCAGTTGGAGACAGCCAATCCCGGCTGCGTGGAATCGAAATGGGATGAGAAAAACGGCGATTCAAGACAGTGTCGGCCAAAACCGGACAAGCGATTGAAATGATTATCGTTTTTTGAGCGTTTCAAGGAAAAGGACGACCAGGCCCGCAATCAGGCCCCAGAACGCCGCACCGACGCCGAATAGCGTCAGCCCCGAGGCGGTGACGGCAAAGGTGACGGTAGCGGCCATGCGTTCGCCGTCTTCCTTCAAGGCGATCGACAGCGCGTTGGCGAGCGGCGCCATCAGCGCCAGTCCGGCGACCAGCACGATCAGGCTCTGCGGCAGCACGGCAAAGATCGCCACCAGCGAGGCGCCGAAAATGGCGAAGACGAGGTAGGCAAGCGCGTAGAAGGGACCGGTCTTCCAGCGCTCGCCCGGATCGGGATGCACGTCGGGGCCGGTGCAGATCGCCGCCGAGATCGCCGCCAGGTTGGTGGTCGAGGCCCCGAATGGTGCCGACAGCAGCGAAAGCAGGCCGGTGACGCCGATCAGCGGGCCGGGTTCCGGGTGGTAGCCCGCGGCCCTCAGCACGGCGAGGCCGGACAGGTTCTGCGAGGCCATGGTGACGAGATAGAGCGGCAGCGCCAGGCCGATGATCGCCGTGACGGTGAACTGCGGCGCAATCAGCGTCAATGTCGAAAGTTCCGGGGTCGGCAGACCACCGACCCGGCCGGTGAGGAACGCGGCAGCGCCGCCGCCGATCAGCACCGCCAGCACCGAGAGCGCCGGATTGAACAGGCGGATGACAAAGAAGGCGGCGATCAGCGGCAGGATCAGCCACGGGTCGACGGGAATTGCCTTCACAGCATTGATGGCGAAGGTGACGACGATGCCGGCGAGCATCCCCGACGCGACCGAGGCCGGTATCCTGGCGATCAGCTTGGTCAAGGGCCTGAACAGGCCGGTGGCAATCAGCAAGATCCCGGTGACGATGAAGGCGCCGACGGCCTCGTTAATCGAAAAGCCGCTCGATGCCGCGATCAGCGCCACCCCCGGCGTCGACCATGCGGCGATGACCGGCATCCTGGTGCGCCACGACAGCCACAAGCTCTCGATCGCCATCGCGAGGCAGATCGCCGTCACCCAGCTCGCGGTTTCGACTTGCGTCGCGCCGACTGCCTTGGCGGCGGCGATGACGATGGCCAACGTGCCGCCGAAGCCGACAATCGCTGCAACGAAGGCGGATACCGGAATGGAAATGCGCATGTCCTAGCCTGCCTGCCGCACGATGGCATCGACCGCCCGCACCAGCATGTCGAGATCCTGAGGCCGCGACAGACGATGGTCGCCGTCGGGGATCAGCGACAGGGTGACGTCGTCGGCCGGCAGCAGGCCGACCAGTTTCAGGGCATGGCTCGGCGGCACGTCGGCATCGGCCAGCCCTTGCAATATGTGGACGGGGCAGTGGGTGTCGATCGGCCCGGTCAGCACCCGGTTGTTGGGGCCGTCCTCGATCAGCGCTCGGGTGTAGATGTAAGGCTCGGCTGAATAGTCCGACGGCTCCTCGAAAAAACCTTTTTTGGCAAGATCGCGCTTCTGCGCTTTGGTCAGCGCCGGCTCGACCAACTCGGCGGTGAAATCCGGCGCCGGCGCTAGAAGCACCAGACCGGCTATGCGGTTCTCGCCTGGCGTGTGCCATTCCTGGCGCAATTCCTGGACCATGCGCAGCGCGATCCATGCGCCCATCGAGGAGCCGACCAGGATTTGCCTGCCTTGCGTGAAATGATTGAAGACGGCGAGACTTTGCGAAAGCCAGTTCGAGACGGTGCCGTCCGCAAAGGCGCCGCCCGATTCGCCGTGACCGGAATAGTCGTGACGCAGGAAAGCCCGGCTTTGCCCGCTCGCCCATTCCGCCAGCTTCTCGGCCTTGGTGCCCAGCATGTCCGACTTGTAGCCGCCGAGCCAGACAATGCCTGGCTCGGCACCCGCAGCGCGCCTGACAGCGATGCTGGTTCCGTCGACGTCGAGAAAAACCGGTGCGGTCATGGCTCACTCCTCACGCAGGTCTTTTGACACAGCGGACGGTTCAACGAAAAGTGCTCGGCAACTTTCTTCGTTTGGTGCAGGCAGAAGTGAGGGAACAGGTGATTTCCTGTGAGCGCTGTGCTATTGACTCCGGCCGCGCGCTCACCACATTGGCGCGTTCGCAATTCTGAATTGAAAACCCCGAACGAAACGGCTCAAGGAGACCACGACCATTCGCAGACCTTTCAAAGCAACGGCGCCCACCAAGGAGGGCCCGCGCTCCAACCGTGACATCCGGGTTCCCCGGGTCCAGCTTATCGACGCCGAAGGCCACAACCATGGCGATGTCTCCATCAACGACGCATTGCTGCTCGCCGAAGAGGCTGGGCTCGATCTGGTCGAGATATCGCCCAACGCAGTGCCGCCCGTCGTAAAAATTCTCGATCTCGGCAAGCTGAAATACGCCAACCAGAAGAAGGCGGCCGAGGCGCGCAAGAACCAGAAGGTCATCGAGATCAAAGAGATCAAGATGCGCCCGAACATCGACAGCCATGACTACGAGACCAAGATGAAAGCGGTCCGGCGGTTTTTCGAGGAAGGTGACAAGGTCAAGCTGACATTGCGCTTTCGCGGCCGCGAGATGGCGCATATGGAACTCGGCATGCAGCTTTTGAACAAGGTTCGCGAGGAAGTTGCACCGATCGCCAAAGTCGAAGCCGAACCGAAGCTCGAAGGCCGCCAGATGATGATGGTGCTGGCGCCCCGCTAAGCGATTCCGCTAAAGCGGTCCCGTCAAAGAAAAGGCCGCTTCGGCGGCCTTTTGTTTGTTTTTGTCTTCGCCATGATTTCTCCGCAAGTTGCATCGACAAGGATTCCGGTTGCCGGTCCTCGCGGCGAAAGGATTGTCCATGGCCGCTGCGGCACGTTCTCCGATTGAAAGATCGTTCGACGAAATGGGCCGCTATCAGCGGCGCCGGCGCGTCCTGCTGGCGCTGCTGGTCGGTGCTTTTTGCGCTTTGCTGATCTTCGGCGGCTCCACGCACGATGAACTAGGCCACGAACGCATAGAGGGGCAGTACGGCATCGCCCTGATACTGATCGGGATTGGCGGCCGGCTCTGGTCGATCCTCTATATCGGCGGCCGCAAGTCGGCCGAACTGGTTGCTACCGGCCCATATTCGGTGATGCGCAACCCGCTGTATTTTTTCTCCACCATAGGGGCCGCCGGCATCGGCGCCCAGACCGGCAGCGTGATCGTCTCGGTGGCGTCGGCGGTTTTGTGCGCGGCCGCGTTCTACATCGTCACGCTGCGCGAGGAACGGCATTTGACGACCGTGCTCGGGGCGCCGTACAAGGACTACATCGCACGGGTGCCGCGGTTTTTTCCCAATCCCCGGCTTTATCGCGATCAGGCCGAGGTCACCTTCACACCGCGCATTTTTAATCACACGCTGCGCGACGGCTTGATGTTCGTGGCTTCCGTACCGTTTTTCGAACTCATCGAGTCCGGACAGGAAAGCGGTGTAATTCCCGTCCTCTTCTGGCTGTATTGAACTGCGGATGCCGCGATCGCCGGCAAGTTCCTCGACGATTGGATTCCCGACATGCTCAATGAAGTTAAATCGGCGCAGGCCGAACAAGCGCAGGCCAGGCGTGCGCTGGGCAGATATCAGCACGCGCGCAGGATGGTGCTTGCCGCCCTCGTGGTCGTCATGTTCGCAGCGCTGCTGTTTGGCCAGTCTGCTTTTCCTCCCGAAAGCGTGCCGCACGAAACGATCGAAATGGTCGGCGTCCTGCTGATCTTTCTCGGCATTGTCGGGCGCTTGTGGTCGACGCTCTATATCGGCGGACGCAAATCCTCCGAGGTGGTTACCGGCGGACCCTATTCGATCACCCGCAATCCGCTCTATGTCTTCTCCTCGATAGCTGCCGCCGGCGTCGGCGCGCAGATGGGCTCGATCACTGCGGCGATCGGCTTCGCGGTGATTTGCGCCGCCGCCTTTCATGTCGTCATCCTGCGCGAAGAGACGTTCCTGAAGGAGGCCTTCGGAACGCCATTCCAGGCCTATATGGCGCGAGTGCCGCGCTTCTTCCCGAAGCTTTCGCTGTATCAGGAAGGCGACACCGGCGGCTTCAAGCCGCGCCTGCTGCGGACGACGCTGCTGGACGGACTGGTGTTCCTCGTCGCCATGCCGTTTTTCGAATCGATCGACGCCGCCCAACAATCGGGCATACTGCCGGTGCTGTTCCGTTTCCCATAGGCCCATTGTGTGTCGGCACAGGGTGTTGCACGCCGGCCCGCTTTGACGTATAGCACCGCCGTTCCCAAAAACCGCCCGGCAGGGCATGCCGTGGCGGTTTCATTTGCTTTTCGGGCTTTGGTCGGCCTGAAGCGAACAAAAGCGCGATGATGCGCACATAAACGGAGTAGCAAAATGCCCAAGATGAAGACCAAGTCAGCCGCCAAGAAGCGGTTCAAGATCACAGGTACGGGTAAAGTCCTGTCGGCTGCGGCCGGCAAGCGTCACGGCATGATCAAGCGTTCCAACAAGTTCATTCGAAATGCCCGCGGCACGATGGTTCTGGCTGAACCGGATGGCAAGAAGGTCATCAAGAATTTTCTGCCGAACGGCCTCTAAGGCATTCGGTCTGGACAAGTTTTAAGGAGATCATGACATGGCACGCGTAAAAAGAGGCGTCACCTCGCACGCCAAGCACAAAAAGGTCCTGAAAGCCGCCAAGGGCTTCTACGGCCGCCGCAAGAACACCATTCGCATCGCCAAGCAGGCGGTGGAAAAGTCGCTGCAGTATGCCTACCGCGACCGCAAGAACCGCAAGCGTTCGTTCCGCGCTCTGTGGATCCAGCGCATCAATGCCGCGACCCACGAGCATGGCCTGACCTATGGCCGGTTCATCGACGGTCTCAACAAGGCCGGCATCGAGATCGATCGCAAGGTCCTGTCGGACATGGCCATCCACGAGCCGCAGGCATTTGCCGCCCTTGTGGCCAAGGCCAAGGTCGCGCTCGAGTACCTCAAGAACACCACGCCGAACGCTTTTGAAAGCGCTGTAGCCTAACCAGCGCCTTCCCAAGCACATCGACACTTGATTTGGGAAACCCGCGCTGGCAGGGCTGGCGCGGGTTTTTCTTTGCCTTCAATCGAGTCTGAAACATGAGTGACATGGAAACTCTCGAAAATTCCCTGATGAGCGACATTGCGTCGGCTGCCGACGAGCAGGCGATCGAAGCCGTGCGTGTTTCAGCGCTCGGCAAGAAGGGCTCGGTCTCCGAAATGCTGAAGACGCTCGGCTCGATGAGCGCAGAAGAGCGCCAGATAAAAGGCCCGGCGATCAACGGTCTCAAGAACCGCATCACCGAGGCGCTTACCGCGCGCCGCGCCGAACTCAAGGACGCAGCGATCGCATCACGGCTCGCGGCGGAAAAGGTCGACGTCACGCTGCCGGTGCGGCAATCGCCGGCCGAGCGCGGCCGCATCCATCCGATCAGCCAGGTCAGCGACGAGATTGCCGCGATCTTCGGCGACCTCGGCTTTGCCATCGCCGAAGGTCCCGATATCGAGACCGATTACTACAATTTCACCGCGCTGAACTTCCCGGAAGGCCATCCGGCGCGCGAGATGCATGACACCTTCTTTTTCCAGCCGGACGAGAAGGGCGAGCGCAAGCTTTTGCGCACCCATACCTCGCCGGTGCAGATCCGTACCATGGAGATGCAGAAGCCGCCGATCCGCATCGTCATTCCCGGAAAGACCTACCGCCAGGATTCCGATGCCACCCATTCGCCGATGTTCCATCAGGTCGAAGGGCTGGTGATCGACAGATCAGCCAACGTCGCCAACATGAAATGGGTGCTGGAGGAGTTCTGCAAGGCCTTTTTCGAGGTTCCGCAGGTCAAGATGCGCTTCCGGCCGAGCTTCTTCCCGTTCACCGAACCCAGCATGGAGGTCGACATCCAGTGCGACCGTTCGCGGCTGGGCGAGGTGCGCTTCGGCGAAGGCTCCGACTGGATGGAGATCCTCGGCTGCGGCATGGTCCACCCCAATGTGCTGAGATATGGCGGGCTCGATCCCGACGAATATCAGGGCTTTGCCTGGGGCATGGGCATCGATCGCATCGCCATGCTGAAATACGGCATGCCGGACCTGCGGGCCTTCTTCGACGCCGATGTGCGCTGGCTGTCGCATTACGGCTTCCGGCCGCTCGACATGCCGACGCTGTTCGCAGGCTTGAGCACATGACAGCGGCCCACACCGGCGGCTGCCGCTGCGGCGCCGTGCGGTTCGAGGCTTCGGCCGAACCGCACCATGTCAGCTATTGCCATTGCGGCGATTGCCGGCGGGCCAGCGGCGCGCCGGTATCGGCCTTCGTCGGCTTCATCACCGAGCAGGTCGCCTTCACGGGCAAGGCGCTGAAGATGTTCGAGAACGGACCGGTGACGCGCTCCTTTTGCGGCATCTGCGGCTCGCCGATCGCCTATGTCGATGAGCGGCTGGCCGACCACATCTATTTCATGCTCGGCGCCATGGACATGCCGGCCTATTTCAAGCCGACGCACCACGCCCATGTGCGCGAGCAGCTTCCCTTCGTGCACATGCCGGATGACTTGCCGAGACATCTGAAGACCAGCGTGCCCAGACCAGACGGAACACAGTCATGAAATTCACCCTCTCCTGGCTCAAGGACCACCTCGAGACCGACGCCTCGCTCAACGAGATCGTCGAGCGGCTGACCTCGATCGGCCTCGAAGTCGAGCATGTCGACGACAGATCGAGCCTAAAACCCTTCGTCATCGCCAAGGTGCTGGCGGCGGTGCAGCACCCCGATGCCGATCGGTTGCGCGTGCTGACGGTCGATACCGGCGACGGCAAGGCACCCGTGCAGGTTGTGTGCGGAGCGCCGAACGCCCGCGCGGGCCTGATCGGCGCCTTTGCAGCACCCGGCACCTATATTCCGGGCATCGACGTGACGCTGACGGTCGGCAAGATCAGGGGCGTCGAAAGCCATGGCATGATGTGCTCCGAGCGCGAGCTTGAGCTTTCCGAAGAGCATGACGGCATCATCGATCTGCCGGCCGATGCGCCGGTCGGCACCAGCTTCGCCGCCTATGCGCATCTCGACGATCCGGTCATAGAGATCAGTTTGACGCCGAACCGTCCGGATGCGACCAGCGTCTACGGCATTGCCCGCGATCTGGCGGCGAGCGGACTCGGCCGCCTCGTCGGCGGCGCGATCATGCCGCATGCCGGCAGCGGCATGTGCCCGGTGAAGGTGACGATTGAAGCCCCTGAGCTTTGCCCCGGCTTCGCCCTGAGATTGGTGAAAGGCGTGAACAACGGTCCGTCGCCGAAATGGCTGCAGCAGCGGCTGATCGCCATTGGGCTTCGGCCGATCAGCGCGCTGGTCGATATCACCAATTTCGTCACCTTCGATCGCGGCCGGCCGCTGCATGTGTTCGACGCGAACAAGGTCGCCGGCAATCTTACCGTGCGCCGGGCGCGTGACGGTGAAAAGGTGCTGGCGCTTGACGGCCGCGAATACACGCTGACGCCTGACATGTGCGTGATAGCAGACCAGGACGGCGTCGAATCGATCGCCGGCATCATGGGCGGCGAGCATTCCGGCTGCGACGAGAAGACCACCGACGTGCTGATCGAATCGGCGCTTTGGGATCCGATCACCACGGCCCGCACCGGCAGGACGCTCGGCATCATCAGCGATGCGCGCTACCGCTTCGAGCGCGGCGTCGACCCGGAATTCATGGTGCCCGGCGTGGAACTGGCGACCAAGCTGGTGCTGGACTTCTGCGGCGGCACGCCGACCGAAACCGAAGTCGTCGGCTATGCCGGCCACGCGCCGAAGATCGTTTCCTTCCCGCTGTCGGAAGTGAGGCGGCTGACCGGCACAGAGGTGCCCATGGAGGAGAGCCTCGCCATTCTTTCGCGCCTCGGCTTCAAGCCGGAAGGCGCGGGCGATGTCGTCGATGTGGCGGTGCCGTCCTGGCGGCCGGATGTCGACGGCAAGGCCGATCTGGTCGAGGAGGTCATGCGCATCCATGGCGTCGACAACATCGCGCCGCAGCCGCTCGGCGCGCACGATGCCGTCAACGCCAAGATCCTGACTGTCCTGCAGGTCCGCACCCGCGCCGCCAAGCGGGCGCTGGCGGTGCGCGGCATGATGGAGGCGGTCACCTGGTCGTTCATTCCGGCAAAACACGCCGAACTGTTCGGCGGCGGCCAGACCGCACTCAAGCTCGCCAACCCGATCGCTGCCGACATGTCCGACATGCGGCCGTCGCTGCTGCCGGGCCTGATCGCCGCCGCGCAGCGCAATGCCGACAAGGGCATCGGCGATGTCGCTCTGTTCGAAGTGTCCGGCACCTACGAGGGCGATGCGGCCGACCAGCAGCGGCGCGTCGCCGCCGGCGTGCGGCGCAGCACGGCCAAGCTCGACGGCTCCGGCCGCCACTGGGCCGGCAATGCCGGTCCGGTCGGCGTGTTCGACGCCAAGGCCGACGCGATCGCAGCACTTGAAGCCTGCGGCGCGCCGGTCGAGCGGCTGCAGATCGAGGCCGGCGGCCCGGCCTGGTATCATCCCGGCCGCTCCGGCACGATCAAGCTCGGGCCGAAGGTCATTTTGGGCACGTTCGGCGAGTTCCACCCGAAGACGCTGGAGGAACTCGACGTCTCCGGGCCGCTCTGCGGCTTCGAGGTTTTCATCGATGCCGTGCCGGAGCCGAAGACCAAGCCGACCCGGACAAAACCGAGACTGGAACTGTCCGCGTTCCAGGCGGTCAAGCGCGATTTCGCCTTCGTCGTCGACAAGGCGGTCGAAGCCGGCACGCTGACCCGCGCAGCCCTTGCCGCCGACAGGAAGCTGATCACCAACGTCTCGGTCTTCGATGTTTTCGAAGGGGCGTCACTCGGCGCCGCCAAGAAATCGATCGCCATCGAAGTGTCGATCCAGCCGGTCGAAAGGACGCTGACCGACGAGGATTTTGAGGCGCTGGCCAAGCGCATCGTCGAGAATGTGCACAAGCAGACCGGTGGCGTGCTGAGAGCGTGACGGCTGCGGGCACATGGCGATCACTGTTGTGCCGTGTGAGCCGAGTATTCTCCGCAGACGATGGCGGGACAGCGCCCCCCTCTGTCCTGCCGGACATCTCCCCCTCAAGGGGGGACAATGGCTGTTTCGCCGTCCCGCCATCTTACGGCGTTGGCAGTTCGCGAAAGTCGGAGAGATTCAATCTCCCCCCTTGAGGGGGAGATGTCCGGCAGGACAGAGGGGGGTGTCTCGCGCCCATATCTCGCGATTATTTTTGCATTGCGCGGCGCTCGAAAAAGGCGCGCCGAACGTCCCGTTTCGATTGCTCCGTCGATCACCGTTCACCCATTGACCAGCGCCAGCATTTCTTCGGTGTAGCGCTTGCCGACGACCTTCTCCGGCGACAGGGCGTCGCCAATGGCCGCCACTTCCGCCCGGCTCAGCGCAATCTGTGCTGCTGCCGCATTCTGCTCGAGATGGCGGATTTTTCGCGCACCGGGAATCGGCACGATGAAATCGCCCTGATGCAGCACCCAGGCGAGCGCCAGCTGCGCCGGCGTCACGCCCTTGTCCGCCGCCATTGTCTCCAGCGTCGCGACAACGGCCGCATTGGCCGCCATGGCGTCGGCCTGGAAGCGCGGCAGTCCACGCCGCCAGTCATCGGCGCCGAGCACCTCTGGCTTGGCGATCGTTCCGGTCAGCAGGCCGCGGCCGAGCGGGCTGTAGGGGACGAAGCCGATGCCGAGCTCGCGGCAGACGGCAAACACCTCTTCCTCCGGATCGCGGCTCCACAGCGAATATTCGCTCTGCACGGCTGATATCGGATGCACCGCATGCGCCCGGCGGATGGTCGCGGCACTCGCCTCCGACAGACCGAGCGCGCGCACCTTGCCCTCGCACACCAGCTCGGCCATAGCGCCGACCGTATCCTCGATCGGCACATTGGGATCGACGCGATGCTGGTAGTACAGGTCGATCACCTCGGTGCCCAGCCGCTTCAATGACGCTTCGGCCACCGCCTTGACGTGTTCGGGGCGGCTGTCGACACCGGCCATGCGCTCGACGCCGTTACCTTCTTCAAGAATCCTGAAGCCGAATTTCGTCGCGATCGTCACCTGGCCACGCACCGGCTTCAGCGCCTTGCCGAGCAGGATCTCATTCTCGTACGGGCCATAGACCTCAGCCGTGTCGAAGAAATTGACGCCGATATCGACGGCGCGGCGCAGTGTGGCGATCGCGTCCACCTCCGGCTGGCCGCCATAGCCGAAGCTCATCCCCATGCAGCCGAGGCCGACCGGATAGACGTCAAGTTCATTTCCAAGCTTGCGGGTTTGCATCACGCGTCTCCTTGTTGTGATGCGGCAAAGATAGCGCCTTGCACTGCGTTCGATAATCGGCGCTTACTCGCACGGGCTGTTCTAAAAGATAGACCAATGAATCGAACACATCTCTCGCAACTCGCAGTGCTGGCTACCGTCGCCCAGTGCGGCAGCTTTCGCGGCGCGGCCAAGGAGCTCGCCATCGCGCCATCGGCAGTCAGCCACGCGGTTTCCAGCCTGGAGGCGCGTCTTGGCGTGCGGCTCCTGGCGCGCAGCACGCGCAGCGTCGCCCCGACCGAGGCAGGCGCACAGCTGCTCGAGCGGCTGAGGCCAGCGCTGTCGGAAATCGATCTGGCGCTGGAATCGGCGGTCGAGGCGCGCGACCGGCCGGCGGGCAATCTCCGGCTGACCGTGCCGCGCACCGCCGCCCACCTGGCGCTGACGCCGCGGCTCGGTGCCTTTGCATCGGCCTATCCCGACATCGTGCTGGAGATCGTCATCGAAGACCGCTTCACCGATGTGGTCGAAGGCGGCTTCGACGCCGGCGTCCGGCTCGGCGAGAGCCTGCAGCGCGACATGATCGCGGTGCGCATCGGTCCAAACCTTCGCGGCGCCGTCGTCGGCGCGCCATCCTATTTCGCAACCATGCCCAGGCCGCGCCATCCACACGATCTCGTCGGTCACCGTTGCATCCGCTTCCGTTTCTCCAGCGGCATCCTCTACCGCTGGGAATTCGAGAAGGACGGCGAGGAGATCGAGCTGGCGGTGCAAGGGCCGCTGATCCTCGACGAGGACCATCTGATCGCCAATGCGGCGGCCGACGGCGCTGGGCTTGCCTTCCTGTTCGAGGACTATGTCCGCGAGGCGTTGGCCACCGGCCGGCTCATTCGCGTGCTGGAAGACTGGTGCCCGCCCTTCGACGGTTTCTTCGCCTACTACCCGAGCCGCCGCCAGATGCGGCCGGCGCTGCGAGCCTTTGTCGATTTCTTCAAGATAGAAAGCCGGTTTGTGGGAGCGTCGTCGGCTTCGACATGACACATACAGGTAGAAGGGGATAGCCTTTTCAGGACCTGGCTTCCTCGCCCCCTTTGCGGAGACGAGGAAACCAAGCTCTGCGGAGGGCAGCGCCGGCATCCGAACAAGCCGCAGACGATCGACTTGCTCGCTGCCATGCTTCGCATTGGCTTTTTTGCCGATTTCAGGCAAACCTCCACGCCTGCAATTTGAAGAGGGAGAAGCCTGATGTTCCGATGGGGTGTTTTGTCGACGGCCAAGATCGGCCGCGAGCATCTTTTGCCTGCAATGGTCGAGGCGGAGAACGGCGTGCTGTCGGCGATCGCCAGCCGCGACCTGTCGAAAGCCCGTGCCCTGGCCGATCGGTTCGGCGCCCCCCATGCCTTCGGCTCCTATGACGAACTGCTCGCATCCAGGGATGTCGACGGCGTCTACATCCCGCTGCCGACCGCCCAGCATGTCGAATGGACCGCCAAGGCGATCGAGGCCGGCAAGCATGTTCTGGTCGAAAAGCCGCTGGCGCTCGACGCCAGGGACATTCCGCCGCTGATCAAGCTGCGCGACGCCAAAAACGTGCTGGTCTGCGAAGCCTTCATGGTCGTCTACCACCCGCAATGGGTCAAGGTGCGCGAGCTGATCGCCAACGGCGCCATCGGCCGGCTGCGCCATGTCCAGGGCGCGTTCTCCTACTACAATGTCGATCCCAAGAACATGCGCAACCAGCTCGACCTCGGTGGCGGCGCGCTGCCCGACATCGGCGTCTACCCGACGGTGTCGACGCGCTTTTCGACGGGCAAGGAGCCGCTGCGCGTCCAGGCGACGATCGAGCGCGACAAGACATTCGGCACCGACATCTACTCCTCGATCCGCGCCGATTTCGGTGACTTCGAATTGTCGTTCTATCTGTCGACGCAGATGGCGGCGCGGCAGGCGATGGTGTTCCACGGCGAGAAGGGCTTCATCGAGGTGCTTTCGCCGTTCAACGCCGGCATCTACGACCACCATCGCATCGAGCTGCACAACCAGAACCACAGCGAGGCGCAAGTGTTCCGCTTCCCCGGCATGCAGCAATACCGGCTGGAGGTCGAGGCCTTCGCGCGGGCGGCACAGGGCGGCACCGACCGCGTCTTCACGCTGGAAGAGTCCGTGCTCAACCAGAAGGTCATCGACGCCATCTTCCGCGCCGGCGAGAAGGAAGGCTGGGAGACGGTCTGACAATCGTCAGCCGGGGAGGAGAGCCGGGGGGAGAAAGTGGCTGACGATGCGGATGTGATCATTGTCGGCGCCGGCCTTGCCGGGCTCGTCGCGGCGGCCGAACTGGCCGAAGCCGGCAAGAAGACCATCGTTGTCGACCAGGAGCCTGAACAGTCGCTCGGCGGCCAGGCGTTCTGGTCGCTTGGCGGCATCTTCCTCGTCGATTCGCCCGAGCAGCGGCGCATGCGCATCCGCGATTCGCATGATGTGGCGCTCGAGGACTGGCTTGGCACCGCCGCCTTCGACCGTGCGGAAGATTTTTGGCCGCGCCGCTGGGCCGAGGCCTATGTCGGCTTCGCCGCCGGCGAGAAGCGCTCCTGGCTGACGCAGCGCGGCATGAAGTTCTTCCCAATCGTCGGCTGGGCCGAGCGCGGCGGCGGCAACGCCGTCGGCCACGGCAATTCGGTGCCGCGCTTTCACGTCACCTGGGGCACCGGGCCGGGCGTGCTCGACCCGTTCGTACGGCGCGTGCGCGAGGCCGAGAATAGCGGGCTGATCCGATTCAAATTCCGCCACCGGGTCAACGAACTGACGCAGACAGGCGCCGCCGTGAATGGCGTGCGCGGCGACATGCTTGAGCTGAGCGATGTCGAGCGCGGCCGCAGGAGTTCGCGCGATATCGCCGGCGATTTCGAGCTCAAGGCGCAAGCGGTCATCGTCGCCTCCGGCGGCATCGGCGGCAATCCCGAGCTTGTCCGCAAAAACTGGCCGCAGCGGCTCGGCACGCCGCCCAAGTGCATGATCTCTGGCG
This sequence comes from Mesorhizobium sp. WSM4819, assembly GCF_055811215.1. NCBI lineage: Bacteria > Pseudomonadati > Pseudomonadota > Alphaproteobacteria > Hyphomicrobiales > Phyllobacteriaceae > Mesorhizobium > Mesorhizobium sp. WSM4819. The sequence goes on along the minus strand of NZ_JBVVQO010000012.1, from coordinate 61,691 downwards.
TTCCCGACCATGTCGACGGCCGCATGCTGGCGATCACCGAACAGGCCGGCGGCAGCATCATCAACCGCGACCGCATGTGGCACTATGTCGAAGGCATCAGGAACTGGGCGCCGCTCTGGACCGACCATGCAATCCGCATCCTGCCCGGCCCGTCGTCGCTGTGGCTCGACGCCCGCGGCAAGCGCCTGCCGGTGCCGCTCTATCCCGGCTTCGACACACTGGGCACGCTCAGCCACATCATGAGCACCGGCTTCGATTATTCCTGGTTCATCCTGACCAAAAAGATCATCCAGAAGAAGTTCGCGCTGTCGGGCTCCGAGCAGAACCCCGACCTCACCGGAAAAAGCTGGCGCCAAGTGCTTGGCCGCGCCACATCGGGTGTTCCCGGTCCGGTAAAGGCGTTCATTGAGAAGGGCGAGGATTTCATCGTCGAGCCTGATTTGCCGGCGCTGGTCGCCCACATGAACGCGCTTGTCGGCGGCGAGCCGCTGCTCGAACTGGCGCAGGTCGAGCACGAAATCCGCGCCCGTGACCGGCAGCTCGACAATCCGTTCTCCAAGGATATGCAGATCACCGCCTTGCGCGGCGCCCGAACCTATCTCGGCGACCGGCTGATCCGCACGGCCAAGCCGCACAAGATGCTCGACCCTGCCAATGGGCCGCTGATCGCGGTCAGGCTCAACATCCTGACCCGCAAGACGCTGGGCGGCTTGCAGACCGATCTCGACAGCCGCGTCCTGGGTACCGATGGCCAACCGGTCGAAGGATTGTACGCGGTTGGCGAAGCCGCCGGTTTCGGCGGCGGCGGCATGCATGGTTATGCGGCGCTGGAAGGGACGTTTCTTGGCGGCTGCATTTTTTCAGGCCGCAGCGCCGGCCGGGCGGCGTCGCGGGCAGTGGGGTAGGACCCTCACCAGATCCATTCGCCGCGTCCCAGAGCCGACACCGCGTCGACGATCCGGGAAAAGCTCGAGCGCGCACGACCCACCGTGTGCCGGCCTCTGAGATAGCCATGCACCAGCCCCGGCTCTTCGAACCAGTAGGCGTGACCCTCCTCCGCGACGAGGCGGTCGCGATAGGCCTCGCCGTCTGACGACAGCGGGTCGCATTGGGCGGTGATCAGCACAGTCGGCGGGAGATTGGCAAAATCGGCATCGGCCAGCGGCGACAGCGTGAGATCGCCGGTGCGGTCTTCGCCGCCGGTCCTGATATTCGTGTAGAAATCGAGGTCGCGGACCGTCAGCATCGGCGCCTCGGCATGGGTCACGTAAGAGCCTTGCGAGCGGTCGCCGCCAAGGCCGGGATAGATCAGCACCTGGCCGATCGGCCTTCGTGCATGGCCGCGCGTCGCATGGCTGACCGCGGCGGCAAGATTGCCGCCGGCGCTGTCGCCGCAAAGCAGGATCGGGCGCTTGTAGGTCGTCGCCGCCCATTCGAAGGCGCTGATGGCATCGTCGAAGCCGGCCGGATGCAGATGTTCCGGCGCCAGCCGGTAATCGACAGAAACCACCTCATAGCCGGTGCGGCTGCAAAGCTCGGCACAGAGGTCGTCATGGCTGTCGAGCCCGCCGAGGATATAACCGCCGCCGTGAAAATAAAGCACCATCGCCGCCGCTTCCGGCGCGGGTGTGCGGTAGATGCGGATCGGGATGGGATGCGAAGGCGTGGCAATGGCGGTGGTCTCCGCCGTAACGTTGTCTGGGTGGCCGGCAGAGAATTCACGGCACATGCGGTCGTAGATGTCGCGCTGCTGATCGATGGTGTAGTCGATCGCATCAGGCGGAAAATAGGAATTGGTCCGCTCGACGAAGGCCCAGGTCTCGGCGTCGATGAGTTTTTTGTAGTCGGTCATGGACGCTGGATGGGCTGCCAAGGTTGAGCCTGGGCACCCCCCTCTGGCCTGCCGGCCATCTCCCCCGCAAGGGGGGAGATCGGATATCGTGTCGGCTTTCGCCAATCTTCAACGTCGCAGGATGGGATGTATGGCCGAAGCTGCCAATCTTCCCCCTTGCGGGGGAGATGCCCGGTAGGGCAGAGGAGGGTGGGCCGGATCGCCATCATCTCCGCGATACCTTCACTTCCCTTTCCACACCGGGTCGCGCTTTTCGGCAAAGGCGCGAAACCCCTCAAGATTGTCCTCCGAGCCGTACAGTGCGTCAACCGTCGGCAATTGGCGGCGCGTCACCCGGTTCATCGCGTCCTGGAAGGTGAGCGCTTCGGCGACCCGCGCCGTCTCCTTGATCGCGGCAAAGACCAGCGGCGGACCGCCGGCCAGCAGTCGTGCGATCTCCCAGACGCGATCCTCGAGCTTCTCCTTGGGCAGCACCTCGTTGACCAGACCCCAGCGATGCGCTTCGCCGACATCCATCCAGCGGCCGGTGAGCAAAAGCTCCATGGCGACATGATAGGGAATGCGCTTCGGCAGCTTGATCGTCGCTGCATCGGCCAGCGTGCCGGCGCGAATTTCCGGCAGCGCAAAGGAGGAGTGATCCGACGCGTAGATGAGGTCGCAGGACAGCGCCAGCTCGAAGCCGCCGCCGACCGCCATGCCGTTGACGCAGGCGATGACCGGCTTGTTGAGATCGCGCAGCTCCTGCAGCCCGCCGAACCCGCCGACGCCATAGTCGCCGTCGACAGCATCGCCGCTGGCCGCGGCTTTCAGGTCCCAGCCGGCGCAGAAGAACTTGTCGCCGGCGGTCTTGACAATGGCGACCCGCAGATCCGGATCGTCACGGAACGCCTTGAAGGTCTCGCCCATCAGCCGCGAGGTGTTGAGGTCGATAGCGTTGGCCTTGGGCCGATCGAGCGTGACTTCGAGGATCGTGCCCTCGCGGCGGGTGGTGATGACGTCAGACATTCTAGTTTTCTCCAAGCACCAGCAGCGCGTCGGCGATCCAGGCGCCTTTGCCTTGCGCGCAGACGATCAGCGGGTTGATGTCGAGCTCCTCGATCTCGCCGGCATTTTTCTGCACGAAGGCGGCGATGCCTGATATCGCCTCGATGGCCGCCGCGAGATCGGCCTTGGGCCGGCCGCGATAGCCTTCGAGCAGCGGGAACAATTTGAGCCCGCGCAATGCCGCCTCGATGTCGTCGCGGGTCGCCGGCAGCATCAGCGTGACGCTGTCGCGCAGCAGCTCGACCAGCACGCCGCCGGTGCCCAGCGTCATCACCGCGCCGAACATCGGGTCGCGGGTGAAGCCGACGAGCAGTTCGGCGACGCCGTCGCGCACCATGCGCTCGACATAGAGGCCGGTGCCGAGCGCATCGAGATCATGGGCGGCCGTGCTGACGGATTCGGCGTCCCTGAGGTTGAGCCGCACCGCGTCAAGCTCGGATTTGTGGGTGACGCCCAAAGCCTTCAGCGCAACCGGAAAACCGAGCGCCATCGAGGAGATGACAGCCTCGACCGCATTGCCGGCGCGTTCACCCCTCGGCACGGGGAGCCCGGCCTCGATCAGCCGCGCTTTCGCCTCGGCCTCATCAGGCGTGACATGGTCGCCGGCCGGCGCCCCGGAAGCGGAGGTGTCGATCGGCTGCGCCTGCGGCTCGCGCCAGGCCCAGCCGATGAAGGCGGCCGCCTGGGCGGCGTCCATGGCTTCGGAAATGCCGAACAACGGCACCATGCCGCGTCCCATCAGGCCGGCGGTGTATTCCTCGGGCAGGTTCTCCGGCAGCGAGGAGACGATTGCGCCCTGCGCCTTGTTGGTCTTCAGCGCCGATTCGAAGGCGCGCAGCGTCGTCCACCAGTCGGTATCGGAGCAGCGGTCGGGGCGCGGGAAATCGAGCACCAGCATGTTGAGGTCGAAGCCGCCCGACACCATGGCGGTGAAGGTGGCGGTCATCGCCGGCTCGTTGTTCCAGATGAAGGTGTGGTAGTCGAGCGGGTTGGCCACCGCAACCAGCGGCCCGAGCGTCGATTTGACGTGGGCGCGGTGGGTGTCGGTCAGCGCCGGGAAATTCACCCAGCGGCCTTCGGCGCTGTCGGCCATGACAGACGCTTCGCCGCCCGAACAGCTCATCGACGACAGCCGGTAGCCGGGCAGGGGGCCGGTGACGTGCAGCAGCTTGAGCGCCTCGATGAAGGCAGGGATGGAATCGACGCGGGCGATGCCGAGCCGCTTCAGGAAGGCGCCCGAGGCAGCGTCCGAGCCGGCCAGCGACGCGGTATGCGACACCGTTGCTTGCCGCGCCTGCTCGGAGCGGCCAACCTTCATGGCGATGATCGGTTTCTTCAGCTCTCGCGCCCGCGCGGCCAGCCTTTCGAAGCCGGCTACCGAATCGAAGGCCTCGATATGCAGGCCGAGCGAAGTGACCCGATCGTCCTCGATCAGGCCGAGCGCCATTTCCGAAAGGCCGGTCTGTGCCTGGTTGCCGGCGGTCATCAGAAAGGCGATCGGCAGGCCGCGCTTCTGCATCGTCATGTTGATGGCGATGTTCGACGACTGGGTGATGATGGCGACCCCGCGGCCACCCTCGGCCAGCCTGATGCCGCCATGCTGGTCGGGCCATAAAAGCGCGCCATCGGCATAATTGATCAGGCCGTAGCAGTTCGGCCCGATGATCGGCATCTGGCCCGCCGCAGCGACCAGTTCCGCCTGCAATCGCTCGCCATGCTCGTCATAAGCCTCGGTCTCGAGAAAGCCGGCGGCGAAGCAGACAGCGCTGCCTGCGCCGCGTTCGGCCAGCGCCTTGACCACCTCGATGGTCGAATGCCGGTTGACGCCGACAAAGGCGGCGTCGGGGGCGCCGGGCAGGTCGGCCACCGAGCGGTAGGCCTTGCGGCCGGCGACTTCATCCTTGGTCGGGTGCACCGGCCAGATCTCGCCGGCAAAGCCCATCTTGATCGACTGCGCGACGACGGCGGCGGCCTGCGCGCCGCCGAACACGGCGATCGTTCGCGGGCGCAAGAGGCGCTCAAGTTTGTGCATTTATCAGCCCCCGAACGGGCGCAGCAGCGCACGTGAAATGATGTGGCGCTGGATTTCCGACGTGCCTTCCCAGATGCGCTCGACGCGGGCGTCGCGCCAGATGCGTTCCAGCGGCAGATCGTCCATCAGCCCCATGCCGCCATGGATCTGGATCGCCTCGTCGGCGACGAAGGCAAGCATTTCGGTGGCCTTCAGCTTGGCCATGGCCATGTCCTGATCGGTGACGGTGCCCTGATCGTACTTCCAGCCGGCTTCGAACACCATCAGGTCGGCCGCTTTCAGTTCTGTCGCCATATCGGCAAGCTTGAATGAAACGCCCTGGAACTTGCCGATCTGCTGGCCGAACTGCTGGCGCTGCGCGGCGTATTCGATCGCATGGCCAAGCGCCCGCTCGGCCCGGCCGAGACAGGTCGCGCCGACCTGCAGGCGGGTCGCGCCAAGCCATGAATTGGCGACGTCGAAACCCTTGTGGACTTCGCCCAGAACCTGGGCTCCGGGCAGCCGGCAATCGTCGAATTCGAGGATGGCGTTGGTGTAACCGCGATGCGAGACGTTGCGGTAGCCGTCACGCACCGTAAAACCCTTGGTGCCCTTGTCGACGAAGAAGGCCGTGATCTTCTTGCGTTTTCCACGCGGCGTCTCCTCTTCGCCCGAAGCCATGAAGACGATGGCGAAATCGGCGAGGTCGGCATGGCTGATGAAATGCTTTGTGCCGTTCAGCACCCAGCCGTCGCCGTCCTGAACCGCGGTCGCCTTCATGCCGCGCAGATCGGAGCCGGCACCCGGCTCGGTCATCGCCAGGCAATCCCACTTCTCGCCGCGAATGCAGGGATAGAGATATTTTTCGCGCTGCTCCGGCGTGCCGGCCAAGAGGATGTTGGATGGCCGCGCCACGCAGGTCCAGTGCAGTGCGTAATTGGCGCGGCCGAGCTCCTTCTCGTAAAGCAGCCAGGTCACCGTATCGAGGCCGGCGCCACCGACCTCCGCAGGCATGTTGGCGGCATAGAGCCCGGCTTCGATCGCCTTGGCCTTGATCTCATCGATCAGCTCGCGGCGCAGCACGCCGGTGCGTTCCACCTCGCGCTCATGCGGGTAAAGCTCGTTCTCGACGAAGGCGCGCGTCGTCTCGACGATCAGTTTCTGTTCCTCGGAGAAGCCAAAATCCATGGTCTCAGCCTTTCTTCTTTTTCTTCGGCTTTTCGGCCTTGGCCTTCTCGGCCGCCTTGGAGGCGGTGGGCTTCTTCGCCGCAAGCTTGGCGAGCTGCTTGGTATAGTCCTTGTGCAAGGCGCCGGCGCCCCAGCCCCTGCCTTTGTTCTGCTTCGAGAGCGCATCCATGATGGCGACCAGGTTGTCGTCGCGGATCTTTTCGAGCTCGCGGATCGACAGGCCATCCGCCTGATCGTCCGACTGCGTGGCGATCAGGTCGACCAGTTCGTCGTTGAAGTCCGGCACATCCATCAGCTTGGTCCACGGCCATTTCAGGCACGGCCCGAACTGCGCCATGAAATGGCGCATGCCGGCCTCGCCGCCGGCGACGCGGTAGACCTGGAACATGCCCATCTGCGCCCAGCGCAGGCCGAAGCCATAGCGCATGATGTCGTCGAGTTCCTCGACCGTGCAGATGCCGTCCTTGATCAGCCACAGCGCCTCGCGCCATGCCGCCTCCAGCAGGCGGTCGCCGACGAACGCCTCGATCTCCTTGCGGATCACCACCGGTTTCATGCCGATCGAGGCGTACATCTCCTTGGCGACCTCGATCGCCTCGGAAAAGGTCTGCTCGCCGCCGACGATCTCGACCAGCGGAAGCAAATAGACCGGGTTGAATGGATGGCCGACGACCAGCCGTTCCGGATGCTTCTTCATCGCCACCTGCATGTCGGTCGGCTTGATGCCGGAGGTCGAGGAGCCGACGATGGCATTGGCCGGCGCATAGAGGTCGATCTCGGCCAGCACGCGGTGTTTCAGGTCGAGCCGTTCCGGCACGCTTTCCTGGATGAAATCGGCATCGGCGACGGCGTCGGCAATGGTCTTGGCAAAGGTCAATTTGCCTTCTTTTGGCAGGCCGTCGGGCAGCATCTGCTTGTAGGCGCGGCGCGCGCCTTTCATCACTTCGCCGACCTTGCGCGCGGCTTCGGGGTCGGGATCGAAAATCGACACGTCGATACCGTTCAAGAGCAGCCGCGCCACCCAGCCGGCGCCGATGACGCCGCCGCCGATTGCAGCTGCCTTGGTGATGATGCTCATGCGGAAGCTCCGGTTCTTGTCCTGGCTTTTTCCAGGTCGATGAGAGGCACGCGCTCGCCGGCGCGGATCACGGTGGGGTCATAGGCCCTGCGCGCAAACACCTCGAGCACGAAGGGCCGGAAGAAGTCGATCGGCAACGTCTCGTAGTCGGGGTCGAAGCTCGACTGGTCCCAGCGCTCACAGAACTGGTCGCAATCGTCGAAATAAAGGTGGCCGGCGAAACGGTCGCGCGCATGCGGATTGCCGCCGAGATGGTGGGCGTAATAGAGGCGCTGGAAGTCGCCGTGCTTTTCCACAACCCAGGTGCACTGCTCGCGCACGAAAGGTTTTAGGACCGAAGCTGCATATTCGTCGTGATTGTACGGTGCGTAGACGTCGCCGATGTCGTGCAGCAGGGCGCAGACGATCCAGTCGGTGTCGGCGCCGTCGCGCCATGCGCGCGTCGCCGCCTGCAGCGAATGGCCGAGCCGGGTGATCTTGTAGCCGGACAGGCCTTCGTCGAGTTGGACAAGCGCGTCAAGCAGCCGTTCGCTGGTCTTCGCCGCATAGTCGATCTCGTGCTCGGTGAGGAACGCGTAATCGTCGCGGTCGCCATCCTTCATTGCGGTGAATTTCACGGTCTTCATCGGCGGCTCCTCCCTACCGATTGCTTGTTCAAAGCGGTGCGCGCTTCGTCAAATTGAGCTTCTTACGCACTTCATCGGGGCCGATGACCCTTGCGCCCATGTTCGACACGATGCTGACCGCCCGCTCGACCAGCTGCGCATTGGTTGCCAGCACGCCCTTGTCGAGCCAGAGATTGTCCTCGAGCCCGACGCGGATATTGCCGCCGGCCAGCACCGCGGCGGCGGCATAGGCCATCTGGTTGCGGCCGATGGAGAACGCCGACCAGGTCCAACCTGACGGCACATTGTTGACCATCGCCATAAACGTGTTGAGATCGTCCGGCGCGCCCCATGGCACGCCCATGCACAATTGCACGAGAGCATCCGGGTCCAGCACCTTTTCCTCGACCAATTGCTTGGCAAACCACAGATGGCCGGTGTCGAAGGCCTCGATCTCCGGCTTGACGCCAAGCGCCGTCATCATGCCGCCCATGGCGCGCAGCATGCCTGGCGTGTTGGTCATGACATAGTCGGCCTCGGCGAAATTCATGGTGCCGCAGTCGAGCGTGCATATCTCCGGCAGGCACTGGCGCACATGTTCCACGCGGTTGGTGGCGCCGCCCATATCGGTGGCTTTCTCATTCAGCGGCAGCGGGTTTTCCGGCGAGCCGAACACCATGTCGCCGCCCATGCCGGCGGTCAGGTTCAGCACCACGTCGACGTCTGCCGCACGGATGCGCTCGGTCATTTCGCGATAAAGCTGCACGTCACGGCGCGGCCTGCCGGTTTCGGGGTCGCGCACATGGCAGTGGACGATCGCCGCACCCGCCTTTGCCGCGTCGATGGCCGAATCGGCGATCTGCTTGGGCGAGCGCGGCACATGCGGGCTGCGGTCTTGCGAGCTGCCGGACCCGGTTATGGCACAGGTAATGAAGACCTCACGGTTCATCGCAAGCGGCATCGACTTTTCTCCCAATCAGCACAGATGGTCCCGATCAAACATGGACCCAATCGAACAGATGGCAACAATGCCTGACTTGCCGGAAACTGTTTTGCATTTTACGAAGTGCGTATGATGAAAAACGAAAAGTCGTCGATCTTTCGCGCCGAACGGTTGCCGCTCAAGGTGACGCTGCTGGTGTTTTCCGGGTCGTCGATCATGTGCGTGGCCTCGGCCGTCGATCCGCTGCGCGCCGCCAACCGTATTGCCGGCGAGACGCTGTTCGATTTCAGGCTGGTTTCGGTGACCGGCGAAGCGCCGGTCACCACATGCGGCCTGCCGGTTGCGGTCAGCGGCCGCTTCGATGCGGCGGATACGACGGATGTGCTTGTCGTCGTCGCCGGTTTCGGCACGCAGAACTATGCCACGTCGGCCCTGCTTGCCGGCCTGCGCCGAGCGGGGCGCGCCGCACGCGCCTGCGGCGGCATCGAAGCCGGTACCTGGCTGGTCGCCCGCGCCGGTCTGCTGGAAGGGCGCAGCGCCACCACCCATTGGGAGGACATGGAGGATTTCTCCTCGGCCTTTCCCGAGGTCGACGTCCGCCCCGACCGCTATGTCATCGACGGGCCGGTCTTCACCTCCGGTGGTGCTTCGCCGACCTTCGACCTGATGCTGCATCTGATCCGCACGCGGCTCGGCATGGCCGTCGCGCTCGATGTGGCAAGCGTCTTCATCTACGACCAGGCACGCGCCGCGACCGACGCGCAGCCTTTGGTCTCGCTCGGCCGCCTCGACGGCTACGATCCGCGGCTTGCGCAAGCCATCCGGCTGATGGAAACCCACGTCGACCAGCCCTTGACCATTGCCGCGGTGGCAAAGCGCGCCGGGGTGACGGCACGAACGCTGGAAAGCATCTTTCGCAAGTCGATCGGCGAGACGCCGGGCGCTTATTATCTCAGGCTGCGGCTGGGTGCCGCGCGCCGGCTGGTGGTCGACACGCGCGTGGCCATGGCCGATATTGCCGGGCGAACGGGCTTCTCGTCCGCCGCGGCATTTTCCAGGGCGTTCTCAAGAGCTTTCGGCGAAGCGCCGGTCAGGCTGCGCAGGAGATAGTCGGGATCAGGCAGCGTCCTGGCGGTCGCTTTTGCCGTCGATCTGCGAGCGCATCTGTCTCGCAAGGTGGGTCTCGAAGCGGCTGGCGACCGCGCGGTCCCATTCGTTTGCACCGCGCGCGCCATCCTTCGGGTGCGGCAGTGCCATCAGCCGGTCGATGATCGATCCCTCGCCAGATGAGAGCAGGGCGTCGATTTCGCGTTCGTGCTGCATATCGGTTCGCCTCCTTCTTTCTGTTCCCGCCACGAACCACATATACGAGATTCGTGACGGCTGTTTGAAGGCAAGAGCGAGGCGATAGAGGGGCGGTGCGAGGCAAAACCTTGTCGTCGGTTCCGCCCTCGCGGCAAAGCTGTTCCGGGCCGGCGGGTCGGTCAACAGACCCGCCGGTGCGGCACCTCAGACGTATCGGTTGACGATATTCTCGAGCAGTTCCTGGCGGCCGGATCTCGGCTGCGGCTCGATCTTCTTCTTGACGACGCGCTCGGTGATCTCCTCCAGCGTCCGCTTGCCGGCAAGCATCGCCTTGGCCTCGGCCGAGTTCCAGCCGGCATAGCGCTCGGCCAACGGTCCCGACAGCGCCTTGTCCCCGACCATGCGAGCGGCGGCCTTGAGGCCGCGTGCACAGCAATCCATGCCGCCGATATGGCCAATCAGCAGATCCTGCGGATCGAGCGACTGTCGCCGAAGCTTGGCGTCGAAATTGGTGCCGCCGGTCTTGAAGCCACCGGCCTGCAGGACCTGATAGTAGGCCAATGCCATCTCCGGCACGTTGTTGGGGAACTGGTCAGTGTCCCAGCCCGACTGGTAGTCGTTGCGGTTCATGTCGATCGAGCCGAAGATGCCGAGCGCATTGGCCAGCGCCAGTTCATGCTCGAAGGAATGGCCGGCCAGGATCGCGTGGCCCTGCTCGATGTTGAGCTTGACCTCCTTCTCCAGCCCGAAGCGTTTCAGGAAGCCGTAGACGGTGGCGACGTCATAGTCGTACTGGTGCTTGGTCGGTTCCTGCGGCTTCGGCTCGATCAGGATGGTGCCCTTGAAGCCGATCCGGTGTTTGTAGTCTACGACCAGGTTGAGGAAGCGGCCGGCCTGTTCCTGTTCGCGGGCAAGGTCGGTGTTGAGCAGCGTCTCATAGCCCTCGCGGCCGCCCCACAGCACATAATTGTCGCCCTTCAGCCGCTTGGTGACGTCGATGCAGTGTTTGACCGTCGCTGCCGCATAGGCAAAGACGTCCGGGTCGGGATTGGTGGCGGCTCCCGCCATGAAGCGGCGATTGGAGAACAGGTTGGCCGTGCCCCAAAGCAGCTTGACCCCGGTCTTCTTCATCTTCGCCGCAAAATAGTCTGATATCTCGTCGAGCCGCGCGGCACTTTCAGAAAAATCTTTTCCCTCCGGCCGCACATCGGCATCGTGGAAGCAGAAATAGGGAACACCCAGCAGCGAAAACATGTCGAAGGCGACATCGGCCTTGAGCTTGGCCAGTTCCATCGTGTCGGTGCCACCAGCCTCGGCGAACCACGGCCGCTCGAAGGTCTGGCCGCCGAACGGATCGCCGCCCGGCCAGGCGAAGGAATGCCAGTAGGCGACGGCAAAGCGCAAATGGTCTTCCAGCCGCTTGCCGGCGACAATTTCATCGGGATTGTAGAACCGGTAGGCCAGCGGATTGGTCGAATCCGGCCCCTCGTATTTGATCTTCTGGATGTCGCCGAAAAAGCCGCTGGTCATGTCTGTCTGTCCTCTCGCAGGGTTCGGTCCTGATTACCTCAGGCGTAATTGGTTTCGCGCTGGCGCTGGATGAAAAAGGTCATGTCAAAGCCAATCAACAACGGAGACAGACCATGACCGACCTCAATACGATCGCCGAAAACTACATCGCCGCCTGGAACGAGAGCGATGCCGCGCGCCGGCAAGCCTTGCTCAAGGCGGCCTTCACCGATGAAGTCAGCTACCGCGATCCGATCATGCAGGGAGACGGCCACAATGGCCTCGCCGCACTGATCGATGGTGTCCAAAAACGTTTTGCCGGCTTCCGGTTTTCGCTGAAGGGCAAGCCGGATGGGTTTGGCGACACGATCCGCTTCTCGTGGAATCTCGGGCCGGAAGGCACCGATTCCGTCATCGAAGGCACCGACATCGGCGTCATCGAGAATGGCCGCCTGAAAAGCGTCACCGGCTTTCTCGACAAGGTCCCGGCACAGTGAGGTGATCTCGGGCCGCGGCGGGGGTGGGAAACCACTCACGCCGTGGCCGCCTTGATAGCCGGGTAAAGCAAGCGGTAGCGCTGATAGGCATCCGCATAGGCGTTGCTTAGCGCGGCGACCGGCTCGATTGTGGCATCGGTGGCCGGCGCCGTGCACACTCTGAGCGGATCGGCGCCCGTCGCCGCGATCAGGCCAAGCCTCGCTGCACCGAAGGCGGCGCCGAAATCGCCGTCGGCGGGAATGTCGACGGGCAGGCCGAGCGCGGTGGCGATTGCCTTTAGCCAGTAGTGCGAGCGCGAGCCGCCGCCGATCGCCGTCACCCGCGTCAGCGTCGTGCCGGCTTTGGCCAGGGCTTCGAGACTGTCGCGGAAGGCGAAAGCCACGCCCTCCAGCACGGCCTGGGTCAACACGGCGCGGCTCGATTCATGCGCAAGCCCGGTAAACGAGCCGCGAATGGCCGCATCATTGTGCGGGGTGCGCTCGCCCGAGAGATAGGGCAGGAAGGACACGCCGGTCGGCGCCTTCAGTGTATCGCCGAGCTCGGCAGTCAGCTCGCCGGCGCCTTTGCCTGAAATCTCGGACAGCCAGTTGAGCGAATCGGTTGCCGACAGGATGACGCCCATTTGGTGCCAAGTGTCGGGCAGCGCGTGGCAGAACGTGTGCACCGCGCTTTCCGGGTTGGGCAGATAGGACGTATTGGCGGCAAACAGCACGCCTGACGTGCCAAGCGAGACAAAGGCCTGGCCGGCGGCGACCGTGCCCATGCCACAGGCCGACGCCGCATTGTCGCCGGCGCCGCCGGCGATCGGGATGCCCGCCTGCATCCCCCATTTCGAGGCCAGTGAGCTGCGCAGGGCGCCGGCCTTCTCAGTGCCTTCGACCAGTGACGGCATCTGCTTCTCATCGAGCGAAGTGGCGGAAAGCAAGTCGGATGACCAGCCTCGCTTGCCGACATCGAGCCAGGACGTGCCGGCCGAGTCCGACATCTCCGAAATATGCTCGCCGGTGAGCCAGAGCCGCAGGAAGTCCTTCGGCAGCAAGACCTTTGTCACCTTGGCGAAAATATCCGGCTCATTGTGTCTCACCCAGACCAGCTTTGGCGCGGTGAAACCGGGAAACACGATGTTGCCGGTCAGCTTGCGAAAGCGCGGGTCGGCGTCGAGCTTGGCGGCCTCGGCATGGCTGCGCGTGTCGTTCCACAGGATGCAGGGGCGCAGCACCTGGTCGCCGGCATCGAGCAATGTAGCGCCATGCATCTGGCCGGAGAGGCCGATGCCCTTCACGGCGGCGAGCTGTTCTGGATGAGAAACCTTGAGCTCGGCGATCGCTTCCTCGCAGGCGCGGATCCACTCGGCGGGGTTCTGCTCCGACCAGCCGGGGTGCGGCCGCGACACGTCGAGTGACGCGTGGCCGGAGCCGACGATGCTCTGCCCGGCATCGATCAACAGCGCCTTGACGCCCGACGTGCCCAGATCGAGGCCGAGATACATGGTGTCCTCCCATTGCCATTAATTTTTTCGGATCTCGAAAAAATCTGACTTGGCAGTTTTTTAAGACAAGATCCGCCTCCGGTCAATTCTCCGACAAATCGGCAGCGCGCCGCGAAAGCAGCGCCGAGAGCGGGCTGGCGGGCCGCGCCAGCGCGCGTTCCGCGGCAAGTGCCCTTGCCAATGCACGGTCGCCCGACCGCAGCGCTGCCTCGATCAGCGTCAGGTCGATGACGTCGCGCTGCGCATGACTGCCGCCGAAGCGGTGGGCGATCGCCCGGATGGGTCGGATCAAGCGGACCGTCTCGGCAAAATTGCCGTCGCCGAACGCCTTGATGGCGAGCGTCAGGGGATGGCCGACATCCCGGGTAAAGGCGGCGTTGTCGTCGTTGGCGTGCATGGCCTCGCGCTGTGTTTCGAGCAAGGTGCGAGCCGGCGCTTCCTGGCCGGCGCCGACGAGGGCCATCATTGCGTGGGCATCGTTGAAGGCATAGTTGCCGGCGCTGGCCTTGGCCCAGTTGGCGGCGAGCGCCGCCCAGCGGCCGCCGACATCGACGCCGCCGAGATGCAGCCGCCACAGGATCGCCGAAGCATCGACCATGTTGAGCGCCAGCGTCGAGCGCTCGCCGTAGATCGGGCCGTCATGGAGCGCCAACACCTCGTCGGTCTCGCCGAGATCATAGTGGAACAGCGCCAGATGCCACCAATTATGCACTTTCAGGAAGCTTTCACGGGTCCACGCGTCGGGGTTGGCGCGCATCCAAGCGATGCCGTCCCTTTGCCGGCTCTGCATTTCCATGACATGGGCGACGGCGTGCTGCGCCCAGCCGTCGCGCGGCTCGATGTCGACTGCCATGCGACCAAGCTTTTCGGCGCGCGCATAGTCGCCCATTTCCTCCAGTCCGAAGGCCTGCATGCCGAGTACGGCGTGGTAGCCCGGCAAGCCGCTTTGCCACGACGGCAGCGCGCGGCCGATGCGGTCGCGCAGCATGCGGGCATTGCCGGTGAAGAAATCGATCTGGTGCCCGGTCTGCAGCGCCAGCGCATCGAGTGGAAACTCGATGGCGATATCCTCGAGCAGACGGGCGGCTTCATGCCAGCGTCCTGCGGCAAGGTGGCCAAGTGCTGCGACATGCGCCTGCTCGCGCGGCGTGGCGGCAAGCGGCAGTGCCGCCTCGTGGCATGTCCTGGCCACGGCTGTCGCCTCGCGCTCGGTGGCGAGGCCGAAGAGATAGCCCTTGAACACATGCGCCATGACGAAGCCGGGATCCCCGGCGATGGCGCGATCGACCGAGCCGACCGGATCGCCGATGAAGCATTGCAGTTCGCGCACGGCCTGGCTGTAAGGCGAGAACCCGGCCTCAGTCGCGCCCGAAAACGTCAGCCCGAATGCGTCCCTGGCTGCCACGTCATGTCCTCAATTGCCCGAGCGCATCGCCACTGTGGCGATACCGGCGCCGACCAGCAGCGTGCCGCCGGTGCGGTTGAAGATGCGGATCGCCTTCGGGTTGCGAACGACGTTGCGTGCCCTTGCGGCGATCAGCGCGTAACCGAAGGCATTGGCGAAGGCGAGCGCCAGGAAAGTCGTCTCGAAGATCAGCATCTGCGTCCAGAAATCGGCATGCCGGTCGAGGAACTGCGGCAGGAAGGCGACGAAGAAGGTGATGCTTTTCGGATTGAGCGCGGTGACCAGCCAGGCATGCGCCGTCATCTTGGCCGAGGACACCGCATCCAGGCGCGGCTCGGCCTTGAGCGTGCCACCGGCGCGAAACAGCTTTATGCCGAGATAGATCAGATAGCCGGCGCCGACCACCTTCAGCACCGTGAACACGGTGGCCGACGCCGCCAGCAGCGCGCCGATGCCAAGCATCGACAGCGTCATCGCGGTAAAATCGCCAAACGCCACGCCAACCGCCATCGGCAGCGCGGTGCGCCAGCCCTGGCCGAGCGCATAGGACACGACCAGAAGGATAGTCGGGCCGGGAATCACAAGAAGGATCGTCGAGGCGGCGGCAAAGGCAGCCCAGTTTTCGAAGGACATGCTCGTCTCCTTGAGCTCAAAGAAGAGGATAAATCCTTGGGCTCGCGAAGATGTAAAGGGCAAAAATCGAAAATGCCCCTAGGTTAACATCGGCAACGGTTCTTCACGCTTTTTCAACCATGATTGGTGAAAATGCACTCTATCCGGCCGGACCGTGTTTCCCGCCGACAGCGTAGGGTTTGGGTAGATGCGTGAGTTGCCGCAAGGTCTGACGCCGCCGCACAATGGCGACGAAATCGAAATTTCCGAAATCCAGCTTTCCCGCCGCGCAGTGTTGTCCGGCGCCGGTGCGCTGGCGCTGCTCGGCGTCGCCGGCTGCAGCCAGACGCTCGACCTGTCGGCGCTGCAACTCGACGCCGTCACCACCGGCGCGATCACCCCTGTCCGCCCGAGCATCAGCGTCGACAAGAACATCACCAGCCCTGGTGTGATGTATGCCTCCGTCACCGACGGCGGCTTCACGCTGCCGGAAGTGCCCTACCTCAAGGTCAAGCCGGAGTTCCGCCGCCAGATCGTCGTCGACCCGACCGGCGAGCAGCCCGGCACCATCGTCGTCCATTCGCAGGAGCGGCTGCTCTACCTGGTGCAGCCCGGCGGTGACGCGATCCGTTACGGCGTCGGCATCGGCAAGGAAGGCTTTCGCTGGTCCGGCCGCGCCAACATCCAGTACGGCAAGGAATGGCCGACCTGGAGGCCGCCGGCCGAGATGATCGCCCGCAAGCCGGAACTGGTGAAATGGCAGGCCGGGCAGCCCGGCGGCCTCGACAACCCGCTCGGCGCGCGTGCGCTGTACATCTACCAGAACGGCCAGGACACCGGCTACCGCATCCACGGGTCGCCCGAATGGTGGAGCATCGGCCAGGCGATGTCGTCCGGCTGCGTTCGCCTGATCAACCAGGATATCATCGACCTCTACAGCCGCGTCTCGAGGAAGAACCCGGTCGTCGTCGTCTGACCCTCCCGGTCATCGTCTGGACTCGAGGCTGCTGGCGCGGCCGCTCGACTCTCCCGTTGCGCGATCTCGCAAGACAGGCGAATGTGCCCTGCAAAGCCACTGCTCGGGAGACGTGAAGCATGTCCGGAACTTTTGTCATCGCGCAAGGCGGCGGCCCGACCGCCGTCATCAACCAGACGGTGGTGGGCGCCACACTCGAGATCCGCAAGCGGCATCCCGGCGCCAAGGTCCTGGGCTCCATCCATGGCGTGCGCGGCATTCGTGACGGCAACTATGTCGATCTCTCGGCCATTCCGGAGGATCGGCTGCGGCTGATTGCGGCAACGCCGAGCGCCGCGCTTGGCTCGACCCGCGACAAGCCGGATGACGCCTATTGCGAGATCATCCTCAACGGCCTGAAGAAGGCCGGCGCCGACGCCTTCATCTATATCGGCGGCAACGACACGTCGGGCACGCAGCAGATCCTGACCGACGCCGCCGGCGGCAAGATGGCATTCGTCCATGCGCCGAAAACCATCGACAACGATCTCGAGGAGAACGACCACACGCCCGGCTTCATTTCGGCAGCCGAGTTCGTCGCCGGCGCCTTTCTCTCGGTCGACCTCGATTTCCGTGCTCTGCCCGGCATCTATGTCGGCATCGTAATGGGCCGGCATGCCGGTTTCCTCACCGCCGCCGCCGCCGCATGGCAGCTTGATCCCGACAGCGGCCCGCACCTCGTTTATGTGCCGGAGCGACCGTTCTCGGCTTCAGCATTTATCGACGACGTGCGCGCCACGCTCGATCGCCACAAGCGCTGCATCGTCGCAGTCTCCGAAGGCGTCAGCACAGCCGACGGCAAGGCGCTGGTCGAAAGTCTTGTCCCGCCGGACAAACTGGAGCGCGACGCGCATGGCAACGTCAAGCTGTCGGGCAGCGACCTGCCGGCCGCCCTCGAGCGCGCGCTGGCCGAAGGATTGCCGGGCAAGCGGGCACGCGTCGATGCGCTCGGCTACATGCCGCGCGGCTATGTCGGCGCCATCAACGCCGTGGATGCGCAGGAAGCCTTCGATGCCGGCGTCTTTGCGGTCGCTGTCGCCGAACAGGGCGGCGGCTCGGTGGCACTGCAATATGACGGCGAGAAAACCGTGCTGAACAAGGTGCCGCTGAAAAACGTTGCCGGCAAGACCCGTCACATGCCCGACGATTTCATGCTGCCGGATGCCAACCAGCTCTCCGACGCAGGAATGGCCTATCTGAAGCGGCTGGTTCCCGAAAAGTACAAGGTCGGAAAGCCGTTCGTCTGAGCCGGCTCGCTTCTGATGCCGGAATCTTCGTGATGCGTGACTGGTTCAGCAAGACCGTCATCGACGCCGATACGACGATGCTGACCGAGCCGTTCGTGCATGATTTCGTGCGCGCCAACATCTGGCATCTGCGCGGCCGCGACGTCGACCTGCTTGTCGACACCGGCATGGGGATTTGCCCGCTGGCGCCGGAGGTCGACACGCCTGATGGCAAGCCGCTGCTCGTCGTCGCCACCCATATCCACCTCGACCATGTCGGCTCGCTGCACGAATTCCCGCTGCGAGCCGGGCCGAGGATGAGTGCTGCGCAATTCGACAGCATGGATGACGCCGTCACCTACGCCCACATGTTTCATGATCTCGACGGCGCCGTCTCGAAGCTGCCGGCACCGGGCTGGAGAGCGGCCGAATACAGAATCCAGCCGGCCCCGCTGACGCGGACGCTTGACGAGGGCGATCTGGTCGACCTTGGCGACCGGGAATTCCGGGTGCTGCATCTGCCCGGCCATTCGCCGGATTCGATCGCGCTGTTCGATGAGGCCGACGGCCTGTTGTTCGCCGGCGACGTCATCTACGACGCCTTGCTGATCGACGACCTGCCGGATTCCGACCGATCAGCCTATCGCCGAACCATGCAGCGGCTGCTCGATCTGCCTGTCAGCATCGGCCATGGCGGCCATGGACCAAGCTTCGACGCCAAACGGATGCGCGAGATCGCCGCCGGTTATCTCAGGCGAACAGACGGCGCATAAGCCAAGAATCTGGTTGCCCGCCAGAGTATCTTTGACAACATTGGGTGAAGGCCGACAGGCGGCCTGATGCAAACGGATTGTAACGGATTGTCTCGATGGTCACCCGCGGCTTCTCTTCAGGACGAAAGCCCCCGACGGATGCGGATGCGCGTATCCCGCCGGGGCAGTATCTCGAGCAAGGGTTTCCGGTGCTGTCGGCCGGGCCGACGCCGCCTGTGCGCACCGAGGACTGGTCGTTCACGCTCAAGCACGGACCGCGGCCGATCAAGACGTGGAACTGGACAGAGTTCAACGCGCTGCCTTTGACCAAGATGACCCGCGACATCCATTGTGTCACCGCGTGGACCAAGTTCGACACGGCGTGGCAAGGCGTGCTGGTCGACGATATTCTGGCGGATGCCGGTATCGAGCCACCGACGGCCTTCACGCTGGCGCTGTCCTTCGACGGCTATACAACCAATGTGCCGACGCAGGATCTCACTGCCGGCAAGGCGATGGTTGCGCTGCTTTACGAAGGCAAGCCGATCACGCCGGACCATGGCGGCCCGGCGCGGCTGCTGGTTCCGCATCTCTATTTCTGGAAGTCGGCCAAATGGCTGAACGGCCTGCAGTTCACCGAGCGCGACGAGCCCGGCTTCTGGGAGCTGCGCGGCTATCACATCTATGGCGACCCGTGGCGCGAGCAGCGCTATACGGGCGATCCATGAGCGACGCGCCGGCGGCGCAGTCGCCCTGGCAGCCGGTGACCATCGCCCGCATCGAAAAGCGCACGCCGCGCGTCACCAGCTTTTTCCTCCAGCCGTCGCGGCCCTTCGCCTATCGTGCCGGGCAGCATGTCGATGTCAGGCTGACGGCGCCGGACGGCTATCAGGCGCGCCGCTCCTACTCAATCGCCTCGGCGCCGGAAGCCGGCGAGACGATCGAGCTGGCGATCGAAAGGCTCGATGATGGCGAGATCTCGCCCTTCTTCCACGATATCGCGGCGGTTGGCGACGAGGTCGAGTTGCGCGGACCGCTCGGTGGCCACTTCGTCTGGTCCGACAGCGACGGCGGCCCGCTTCTGCTGGTCGGCGGCGGGTCCGGCGTGGTACCGCTGATGGCGATGATCCGCCATCGCGCCGCGCGCAGATCGGCGGTGCCCGTGGCATTGGTATTTTCCGCACGGGTATGGGACGAGGTGATCTTTCGCGACGAGCTGATCGACTTCCACGATCGCCGGGACGGCTTCGACCTGGTGTTGGCGCTGACCCGCGAGGCCGCCCGGCGCCCGTCAGACTATTCGCGGCGGGTCGATGCCGCGATGATGGAGCAATCGATGCTGCGGCTGCCCGCGCCGCCAAGGTTCGCCTTTGTCTGCGGCTCGAATGCGTTCGTCTCGGCCGCCGCCCAGGCGCTGATCGATGCCGGTGTGCCGGCAAGCCTCATCCGCACCGAGCGCTACGGAGTTTAAGCTCCCCGGTCAGGCGTCGATCTCGAGCGCCGTCAGCGGCTTCGAACAGCAGGCAAGGATGAAGCCGTCGTCGATCTCGTGATCGAGGATGCCGCCATTGTGGCTCATCTCGACCGTGCCCGAGACCTTTTTCACCTTGCAGGTTCCGCACAGGCCGAACTCGCAGGCTGCGGGGATGCGTACGCCCGAAGCGCGCGCCGTCTGCAGCACGGTCTGGCCGGCAACGCATTCGGCATCAATATCCGAAAGCGAAAAGCGGATCGGCGTTGCGGCCTCGGCAGGTACCTCGATCCCGCCCTCTGCCGGCCCACCCTCTGCCGGCGAACCGAACGGAGCCGGTATTTCCTCCACCGCCGGGGCCGCAAAGCTCTCCTGATGGTAGTTGGCCATGTCGAAGCCGGCTGCCTCCAGCATCTGCCGCACGGCGCGCATGAAGGGGTCGGGGCCGCAGCAGAAAATTTCGCGCTCGCGAAAATCGGGCGCCAGCAGCGGCAGCCGTATCGCGTCGATCCGGCCCATATGGCCGAACCAGCCCTCACGGCTGGACCGTTCCTCGATCATGAAGCCGAGCGTCAGGCCCGGCATGCGGCTGCCGAGCAGCTCGAGCTCCTTGCGGAAGATGATCTCCTCGGGCTTTCGCGCGCAGTTGACGAAGCCGACATCTGTCCATGGCGCGCAGTCGTTCAGCCAGCGCAGCATCGACATCATCGGCGTCACGCCTGAGCCGGCCGAAATGAACAGATACTTGGCCGCTGGATGGCTGTGCAGCGAAAAGTCGCCCGCCGGCCCATAGGCCTTCACGTGAACGCCGGGCTTCAGATTGTCGAACATCCAGCGGGTGCCGAGGCTGCCGGCCTGCGCTTTCACCGTCACCGCGATCGAGAACGGCCTCGACGGCGAGGACGACAGCGTATAGGTCCGCATCATCGGGCCCTCGGTGGTCGGCAGTTCCAGCGTCACGAACTGCCCCGGTCTGTAGCGGAACCAGGTCTGGTTGTCAGAGCGGAAGGTGAAGGTCTTCACGTCAGGCGCCTCGTCGCTGACGCCGATGACTTCCAGCACCTGGAGCCTGTCGTTCCAGGGCGCCATCTCGTCGAGATGGCGGTAGAGGCCAAGGTCAGTCATCGCATTCATCCCCTTGACCTCGTTCAGGCGACGCTGCGCAGCGCCGGCCGCCCGGCCTCGGCAAGGCGCGGCCCGATGAAGGAGGCGTACCATTCGACGAACTGGATGACGCCGCCCTCATGCAGTTCCGAATAGGGGCCGGGCTCATAGGCCGGCGACAGGATGCCGAAGGCGTTTTCCTCGACAATGCGACGGTCCTGGTCGTTGGTCTCGGTCCAGACATGGGTGAGTTCGGCGAGGTCGTAATCGACGCCTTCGACCGCGTCCTTGTGGACAAGCCATTTGGTGGTGACGGCCGTTCCCGTGGCACTGATCGGCAGCACGCGGAAGGTGACGGCATGATCACCGAGGATATGGTTCCAACTCGTCGGATAGTGATAGAGCAGCAGCGAGCCGATACGGTCGGTCGAAACGCTGTCGGAAAGGTTCTTCTTCACCGCGCGTCGTCCCGTCATCGTGTAGCTGACGGCGTCGCGCAGCAGCGGCGCGCGGGTGGCGCGATACTGCCCGGCCGGATCGATGCGGAACTTGCTCGGCAAGCCCGCCGCCTCGCATTTCGCCCAGTGCGCGAGCATCTCTGGATCGCTGTCGGCGCCCTGCACGCCGGTCACGGTCGGCGCTTCCGGGAATGTCTTGCAGAGTTCCGGATGGTTGCCGGCGCAATGGTAGCACTCGCGGTTGTTCTCCCAGACGAGCTTCCAGTTGCCCTTCTCGACGATGGTCGATTCGAAGGCGATTTTTGCCTCGCGCAGCCGGTGCGGCAGCAGGTAAGGCTCGATCATGGCGCGCATCGGCGCGAAGTCGGCCGGCTCGTTGGCCAGGCAGATAAAGATGTAGCCGGCAACGCTTTCGCAAGCCACCGGCTTCAGGCTGAACTGGCTCTTGTCGAAGCCGTCTGCCATCTGGCGAGCAAACAACAGCCGGCCGTCCAGCTCGTAGGTCCACTGGTGATAGGGGCAGACCAGCTTCGCCGCAGTGCCCTTGTCGGCATTGCAGACACGGCTGCCGCGATGCCGGCAGGAATTGTGGAAGGCATTGATCTTGCCTTGCTGGTCGCGGACCAGCACGACCGGATAGTCGCCGATCTGGGCGGTGATATAGCTGCCAGCTTTCGGCAACTCGCAATCGTGGCCGATGAACAGCCAGTCGCGATACCAGATCAGCTCCATGTCGAGCTTGAAGAAATCTGGATCGGTGTAGAAGGGCTGCTCGAGCGAATAGCCTTGCCTGCGGCCGTGCAAGAGCCTCAGCATGTCGTTGCGCGCGTCCATGTCCTGTCCTCGTGTAAGGACTGAACTGGTGGTGATGGAGGGAGGACCGTTTGCACGCCGGCGACAGGGCCGGACGTGCATCATCCACCTCTTGACCGCCCACCGCGATCAGTCGAGTCTGAAAATCTCGGGCTGGTTTCCGGGCTCTGGAGTGTCCTTGCGGACTCGTCGCGACACCTTCCCAGGCTTGTGGCCCAGTGGTCTCCCGTTGCGACTTGAACTCCACCACCGTTGCGGGGGCAGCGCCGGGTTCTGACCGGCTTCCCAATTCTCCGCTTCGTCGTCACCAAGCGGCACCTGAGATGGCGTGATCTAATCATGCCGGCCGGCTGACTGCCGGCATGAAAGCGACATCGTATCCATGCGGCGCGACACCGCCGGCGAAACCTGCAGGTTTATATCTGCAGGGCTGAAACCCCACTTTGTCGGCGGCCATTGTCGGCTGCCGTGACATCGAATCCGACCCGCGGCGGAGACCAGGAAGGTTAACAGTTTACAAAAGTGACTATTAGCCGCTTCTAAAATCGAACCGAACGGTTCGTTTCTGTTGACAATGCGTACAGCATGCTGTGAACGCAGATCCGCCAATCCGTCAAATCATGAATGGCTAATTTTGAATAAGATATTGAAAACGAACCATAAAACCATGGTAGTAGATGCCTCTGGCACAATTTCAAGGTGTAGATTCTTGGTCCACACGGAACAACTTCGTGATTGGAATCCGCCGAATGGCCTTCCCACATCGGGGCTGTCCGAACGACGCGCGCATCCTCCCAAGACACGCCGCTAGACGGACTGAAGACCAAGATACTGGAGTACTAAAATGAAAAAGATCGCTCTTGCTGCCGTCGCCGTTCTGGCCATCACCGGCAGCGCCTTTGCCGGCAGCGACCATTATGGGTCCGACGCCGCCAACCAGCCGACTGCTTCGGTCGACAGCTCGTATACTGCCTCTGTCCAGACGCCGGCTCACGCTGAAAAGCAGCCCGTTGGCCAGGGCGCCGACCGCAACCTTTTCGGCAACAATTAGCAGCTGGTCCCAAACAGCAAAGTGGCGGTCCGCCACTCGGGATCTGAGGAACTCAGGAGTATTTGAAATGAAGAAGCTCATTCTTGCCACCGCCGCCATTGTGGCCATCTCCGGCAGCGCTTTTGCCGGCAGCGACAACTTTGGATCGAACGGCGCCAACCAGCCGGCCGCTGCGGTCGACAGCAACTCGTACACGGCTTCGATTCGGAATTCGGCTTCGGCGCAGAATCCGGTTCCGGCTGACGAGAAACCCGTCAACGGCAGCGACCGTAACCTGTTCGGCAACAACTAACAGTGCGTTCCAACAGCGGCGGCGGCATTTGCCCGCCGGGCTGGCGGAACCAAGAAAATCCAGGAGTTTTGAAAATGAAGAAGATCGTTCTTACCGCCGCCGCGCTTTTGATTGCTGCGGGCGGCGCTTTTGCCGGTAGCGACAACTTTGGCAGAACCGACATCAACAAGCAGGCGACCATCAACGTCGACAACACGCAGACTTCTTCGGTACGCAATACCGGCTCGCCGGTCTACAAGCTGCTCAACTCGTCGGGCGACGTACAGAAGTCCGCCCCGCAGGGCAGCGACCGGAACCTGTTCGGCCGCTAGCGCATCGGCCCGAAAATCGGTTCCGATTCTCGGAAAGCACGATGCGCAGGTTTAAAGTGTTGGAGCGTACCTTTGTGCGTCCACTTGGACGCACGTCTCACTAACAGCGACCGGAACGCACAAGAGTGGCGGCTTGCCCGCCGCTCTCGTTTTTGGGTCACCAAACATCCATCAGTTCGGCTGCTGCTCTCAGGCTGCCTTTGCTTCCGCTTTGTGGAGCGTGAATGAATGTCCGTCGGCATCGAAAATATGCAGGTCGCCGGCATCGGCATTCAAGCGCAGCGCAGCGCCGCGCTTGACCCCGACATTGCCTGGCAGCTTGGTGACCAGCGGCAGGTCGGCGCGGCCGATGTCGACATAGACGAGCTGGACCTCGCCGAGTTGCTCGACATAATCCACCGTTCCCTCGAAAAGATAATCCGCACCGGTGGCGATCGTCAGATCTTCCGGCCGCACGCCGAAGCTCACCGCAGCGCCCTTCACCGACGCCGGCGTGGCGATCGGCACCGTCGCCTTGCGCCCGCCGACATGACTGACGATGGTCGGGTCGCCTGATTTGTCGATCGTCGCCGGCAGGATGTTCATGGCCGGCGAGCCGATGAACTGGGCGACGAACAGATTGCCGGGTCTCTTGTAGAGCTCCATCGGCGTGCCGACCTGCTCGATATGGCCCTCCTTGAGCACCACGATGCGGTCGGCCAGCGTCATCGCCTCGACCTGGTCGTGGGTGACGTAGATCATCGTTGTAGCAGGCATCGATTCCTTGAGCTTGGCGATCTCGATGCGGGTGGCGACGCGCAGCGCCGCGTCGAGGTTCGACAGCGGCTCGTCGAACAGGAAGACCTTGGGGTTGCGCACGATGGCGCGGCCGATGGCGACGCGCTGGCGCTGGCCGCCCGACATCGCCTTGGGCAGGCGGTCGAGATATTTGGTCAGCTGCAGGATTTCCGCCGCCTGGCGCACCCGCTTGTCGATCTCGGCCTTGCTCTCCTTGCCGATCTTCATCGAGAACGCCATGTTGTCGTAGACAGTCATGTGCGGATAGAGCGCATAGGACTGGAACACCATGGCGATGCCGCGCTTCGACGGCGGCACGTCGTTCACCACCTCGCCGTCGATCTTGAGCTCGCCGGAGGTGATTTCCTCAAGCCCGGCGATCGACCGCAGCAAGGTCGACTTGCCACAGCCCGAAGGGCCGACGAAGACGATGAACTCGCCCGACTTTATGTCGAGGTCGATGCCATGGAGAATGTTGAGATTGCCGTATGATTTCTTCACTTGCCTTAGCGTGACATCGGCCATGGGTTCCCTCCAGTGAATTGCAAATTCAGTCGATACGCCCGAACCAGGCGCCGTAGCCGCCGAGGCGGATAAAGCCGGCGTCAGTCTGTCCCGAAAACCCGTGCCCCGGCAAGGGCTGCAGCGAGCGTCCGCCGAGATTGACTTCGGCCGGTCGGCTGCCGAGATTGAAGGCGCAGACGATCTGCTCATTGCCCTCGCGGCGCGTGAAGGCGACCGTATCGCCCTGGCTTTCGATGAACTCGATCTCGCCCTTGGCCAGCGCCGGATACAGGTGGCGGAAAGCGAGAAAGCGCCGGTAGTGTTCGAGCAGCGAGTTGTCGTCGCCCTGCTGCACATCGACCGCCTGCGAAAGGTGCTTGGCAGGCACGGGCAGCCAGGGCTTTGCCGTGGAGAAGCCGCCATTGCCGTCGGCGCCATTCCAGACCATCGGCGTGCGGCAGCCGTCGCGGCCCTTGAATTCCGGCCAGAACCGGATGCCGTAGGGGTCCTGCAGATCCTCGAATTGCAATTCCGCTTCGCCAAGACCGAGTTCCTCGCCCTGGTAGATGCAAACCGAGCCGCGCAGCGACATCAGCAGCGCCGAGATCACCTTGAGATAAGCGGTCTGGTCGGCCTCGCCGGCCGCCCAGCGCGAGGCAGTGCGCATCACGTCGTGGTTGGAGAAGGCCCAACACGACCAGCCGTCGCTGGCGACCTCGCCAAAGGCTTCCAGCACCGAACGCACCTTTGCCGCGCTGATCTTTTCGGGCGCCAGGAAGTCGAATGAATAGCACATGTGCACGCGCTTGCTGCCGGCGGTATAGGCCGCCACCACCTCCAGTCCGCGCTGCGAATCGCCAACTTCGCCAACCGCCGCCGTCGCCGGATATTCGTCGAGCAGGGCGCGGAAGCGTTCGAGGAAGCCAAGGTTTTCGGGGCGGCTCTTGTCGTAGAGATGGTCCTGGTAGTTGTAGGGGTTGACGGAAGGAGCGGTCTGGTCGTTGCGCTGTTCGGGGGGCAGCGGCGGATTGTCCTCGAGGCCCTGGCTGTGGAAGTAGAAATTGATGGTGTCGAGGCGGAAACCGTCGACGCCGCGCTCCAGCCAAAAGCGGGTGACATCGAGCAGCGCGTCCTGAACTGCGCGGCTGTGGAAGTTGAGATCGGGCTGCTCGGCCAGGAAATTATGCAGGTAATATTGCTGGCGGCTGGTGTCCCACTGCCAGGCCGAACCGCCGAAGATCGACAGCCAGTTGTTGGGTGGCGTGCCGTCGGGCCTGGCGTCGGCCCAGACATACCAGTCGGCCTTCGGGTTGGTGCGGCTCGAGCGGCTTTCCTTGAACCACGGATGGATGTCGGCGGTATGCGACAGCACCTCGTCGATCATCACCTTGAGCCCGAGCCTGTGCGCCTCGGCGGTCAGGGCGTCGAAATCGGCCAGCGTGCCGAACATCGGATCGACGTCGCAATAGTCTGATACGTCGTAGCCGAAATCCTTCATCGGCGACTTGAAGAACGGCGAGATCCAGATGGCATCGACGCGGAGCGCCGCGACATAGGGCAGCCTGCCGATGATGCCCCTGAGGTCGCCGATGCCGTCGCCGTTCGAGTCCTGATAGCTGCGCGGATAGATCTGGTAGATCACGGCACCTCGCCACCAGTCGCGGTCGACGGCGAAGTCGGGACTCAACGTCGCTTTCACAGCGGATTGCATGATCTCAGCCTCCCTTCACCGAGCCGGCGAGCAGCCCGCGGACGAAATAGCGCTGCAGCGAGAAGAACACGATCAGCGGCACGACAATGGTGATGAAGGCCGATGTCGTCAGGATCTCCCAGTCGCCGCCGCGCGAGCCGAGCAACGCGTTGAGCTTGGCGGTTAGCACGATCTGGTCGCCCTCGGTGCCGAGGAAAACCATCGCGACCAGCAGATCGTTCCACACCCACAGGAACTGGAAGATGGCGAAAGAGGCCAGCACCGGGAACGACAGCGGCAGCACGATCTTGACGAAGATCTCGAAATCGCTGGCGCCGTCGATGCGCGCCGATTCCATGATTTCTCGTGGCAGGCCGGCAATGTAGCTTCTCAAGAGATAGATGGCGAACGGCAGGCCGAAGCCGGTATGCGCCAGCCAGATGCCGAGATAGGTTTTCGACGGCACGCCGAAGAAGCTGCCGACGCCGTTGTAAAGCTTCAGCAGCGGGATCAGCGACATCTGCAGCGGCACGACCAGGAGCCCGATGATCACCGCTATGAGCAACGCCCGGCCGGGAAAGCGCATCCAGGCCAGCGCATAGGCGGCGAACGCCGCGATCAGGATCGGGATGACGGTCGCCGGAATGGTGACGGTCAGCGAATTCATGAAGGAGCGGCCGATACCTTCCGAAAACAGCACCGTATTGTAATTGTCGGTGGTGAATTTCGGCGGCGCCGACGAGGCGTAGTAGACGCGCTGGCCACGCTCGCCCTCGAACGGCTTGGTCGAGGTCATGACGAAACTGCCGTCGGGGTTGAGCTGCAAGGTCTCGCCGTCACCGAGATCGGCTGTGGTGCCGGCGGGATATTGCGTCGGCGCCGACGACTTGACGCCAAAGGCGCTGATGTCGCGGGCCGGATCATCGCCGAAGATGTTGCCCTCGAGGACGAACTTGCCGTCCTTCTCGACTTGCGCCGAGGCGGGTGGCAGCCGCCCCGCTTCCGTCTGCGTGGAACTGGCGAACGAGTTCCACCAGCCCGAGGCGATGATCTGGTCCTTGTCGCGCAGCGACGAGACGAGAATGCCGAGCGTCGGGATCGTCCAGATCGCGACGAAGAGGAAGACCGCGATATGGACGCCGAAACGGCTGGCAAAGGACTTTCCGGTCGAGACGGCCATCTCAATGTCCTCCCGTCTCTTTGTTGGCCTGGCGGATGTTCCAGATCATGATCGGAATGACCGCGATCATGATGATGATGGCGATGGTGGCGCCACGGCCGAAATCGCCGCCGCCGCGGAACATCCAGTCGAACATCAGATTGGCCAGCACCTGGCTGTTCCATTGGCCGTTGGTCATCGTCAGCACGATGTCGAAAACCTTCAGCACCAGGATGGTGATGGTGGTCCAGACGACGGCGATCGTTCCCCATATCTGCGGCACCATGATCTTCCAGAAGATCTGGAACGGATTGGCGCCGTCGATGACGGCCGCCTCCAGCGTCTCCTCGGGAATGCCCCGCAAGGCAGAGGACAGGATGACCATAGCAAAGCCGGTCTGGATCCAGATCAGGATGATCATCAGGAAGAAATTGTTCCAGAACGGCAGCGATATCCAGACCTGCGGCTGGCCGCCGAAATATTGAATGATGGCGTTGAGCAGGCCGATCTGCGTCTGGCCAGCACCGCGGTATTCGTAGATGAATTTCCAGATGACGCTGGCGCCGACGAACGAGATGGCCAGCGGCAGGAAGATGAGGCTCTTGGCGATTGTGCCCCACCAGATCTTGTCGGTGAGGACGGCGATGATCAGCCCGAGGAAGGTGCAGGCGGCAGGCACGACCGCCAGCCAGATGATGTTGTTGAGGATGGAGGTGCGGAATTCGCGGTCGCCGAACGCCCATCCATAGTTGGCGAAGCCGACGAAATTGGCGCCACCGCGATCGAGGAACGACAGCCTGAGCGTCTCCACGACCGGGTAGATCAGGTAGATGGTGAGGATGATCATGGCCGGGCCGACGAACAGCCACGGCCGGATCATCCCCTGCCGGCGCAGATTGTCGATGGCCGCCGCACCTGCAACGCCGCGCGACGGGAAGATGATGTCCACCAGTTTGTTGGCGCCCCAGAAATAGGCGACGCAGCCGCCGACGCCGACGACGATGACGAATATGGCCGAGAAAATCTGAGCCGCCACAGGTCCCTCCCTCTGCGCATGATCCGCCAGTCGGGAATGACTTTGGCGATGCGATCACAGGCCGATTCAGTTATTTGGAACGCGATCGGATGCAAGGCAGGGTTTTGCACTTGCTGGTCGCGCGTCATGCCGGAATGTGCTCATAAAAATTGCTGCTGTGCGGGCCGCCGGTCGGATCCAGGCCATCGAGGCCCGGATCGATGCAGGATCGGACGTTCAGCCGGGACCGCCTACTTGATCGCGTCCCAGCTCTTCTGGATGTCGGTGGCGACATCCTGGGCGGACTTGCCGCCGACGAGATCGATCATGCCGGTCCAGAAGGCGCCGGCGCCGATCTTGCCCGGCATCAGGTCGGACCCGTCGAAGCGGAAGGTCGAGGCCTCGGCGAGGATTTCGCCCTGCTTCTTCAGCGCGTCGCTGGCATAGGCGTCCTTGTTGACCGACTTGAACGGCGTCACAAAGCCGCCCTGGGCCATCCAGATCTCATGGGCGAGCGGCATCTTCAGGAATTCGATGAACGCGCGGGCACTCTTGCTATCCTTGGTGATCATGGCCAGCGTGCCGGCGCCGAGCACCGGGGTGCCGAGGTCGGGCTTGGCAGCGTAAGGTGGGAAGTAGAAGAAGTCGGCGTCCTGACCGATCTCGGTGCCTTCCGGGAAGAAGGTTGGGATGAATGACGCCTGGTGGTGCAGATAGCATTTCGGCGGCACCGAGAACAGGCCTTTCGGGCTGTCGCGAAAATCGGTCGCCGCCACCGCCTTGGCGCCGCCGTCGACCATCTTGTCGTCGGTCGCGATCTTGCCGAAAATGTCGATGGCGTTGACCACCGCGGGGTCGTTGAACGGAATCTCGTTCTTCACCCACTTGTCGTAGGTCTCGGGCGTCTGGGTGCGCAGCATGATGTCCTCGACCCAGTCGGTCGCCGGCCAGCCGGTGGCGCCGCCCGACCCGAGCCCGATGCACCATGGCGTGCCGCCGTCGGCGATGATCTGCTTTTCGAGCTCGGCGAGTTCTTCCTGCGTCTTCGGCACCTCGTAGTCGGCTTCCTCGAAATTGTCCGGCGAGTACCAGACCAGCGATTTCACGTCGGCCTTGTAGGGGAAGGCGAAAAAGCCCGGCTTGCCATCCTTGTCCTTGAAGGTGCCGAGATCGACCCATGACTGGCCGGCGCCGTAATTGTCCTTGATCCAGTTGGCGGTGTCGTCGCCGAGCGGCGTCAGCAGGCCCTTGGACGCCAGGTCCTGGATCAGGCCCGGCTGCGGCAGCACGGCGATGTTGGGCGGGCTGCCGGCCTGCGTGTCGATGACGATCTGCTGTTCGTAATTTTCCGACGAGGAGTATTTGACCTCGGCGCCGGTGGCTTCCGAAAAATAGTCGAGAACGGTGCGGATGAGGCCCTCGTCCTCGCCGCGCCATGGCCCGAAGATCGACAGCGTCTCGCCCTTGAGGTCGACTTTCTTGAGCTCTTCGTAATTCGCCCAGTTGAAGCGGGGGTCTTCGCCCGGCTTGAACTTCAGTTCGGCTTGCGCCGGTGCGCCCAGGGCGAGCGTCACAAAGGCGGCGCTCAGCAGAAGCATTTTCCTCATTGGTATTCCCTCCCAGTGGTGACAGACACCGGACGGAACCTCCATTCCGTCCGCCGACGCAGCAGGACTGTGACTCACTCGGAAGGGAACCGCAACCTTTCGAAGAGTCTTCCAAAGCGCTTTGGTCTTCGCAATCACGCCACTGAATTAATCAGAAGTCAAGAGGCTGGTAAACTAATCGATTTAATTTCACGGCCGCAAAAGCAAACAAAGTGCGCTGCAGCACCATTTTGGGCGCTGCAACAGCAAATTTTGCTTCAAACCGGTTAGAAAGGGTGCTTATGATCTTCGCATCGGTAGCGCTTGCCGCCGTGGCGCGAGCGACCCATAGTTAAAGCGCTTTGAGGCTTGGAGGCCTCCGGTGAACCTCAAACAGCTTTCCCACATGCTGGCGCTTTCGCAGACGACGGTAAGCCGCGCGCTGAACGGCTACCCGGAAGTTAACGAGGAAACGCGCCGGCGGGTGATCGACGCCGCCAAGCGCCACGGCTATCGCCCCAACCCGAGCGCGCGTCGGCTGGCTACCGGCAAGACCGGGATGATCGGTTATGTCTTGCCGACCGGGGCGGCCGTCGACATCGACCCGCATTTCGTCGAATTCCTCTCCGGTCTCGGCGACTACGCCCGTTCGCACGAACTCGACCTGGTGCTGTCCCCCGCCGGTGCCGACGATCAGGAGACGACCTATCGGCGCATCGTCGCCAACCGGCAGGTCGACGCCGTCTACATCTCCTCGCCGAGGCCGGCCGACCGGCGGGTGATGCTGGTCAGCACGCTCGGCATCCCCTTTATCGTCCATGGCCGCAGTGAAGGCCTCGATTTCGATTACCCTTTCACCGACATCGACAATGAGGGCGCCTTCCACGAGGCGGCACGGTTGCTCGTCCAGCTCGGTCACCGGCGGCTGGCGCTGATCAACGGCGACGGCCGCGAGACCTTCGCCATTCACCGCGAGCGTGGCGTGCGCCGGGCGCTGGCGGCAAGCGGTCTGGTGCTTGGCGAAGGCGATGTCTGTTCCCTCGCCATGACCGAGGAGAACGGCTACCGCGCCGCCAGACGGTTGCTCGAGCGCAGCGATGCGCCGACCGCGATCGCCTGCTCCAGCCTGATCATGGCGCTCGGCGTCGTGCGCGCGGTGCGCGATCTCGGCCTGACCATTCCGGGCGACCTGTCGCTGATCGCCCACGACGACGTCTTCCCCTGGCTGAAGCCGGAGAATTTTTCGGTGCCGTTGTCGACGACGCGTTCGTCGATCCGCCTGGCCGGCGCTCGTATCGCCGAGCGGCTGGCGGCGCGGATTTCCGGATCGGAGGAGGGCGCCCGCGGCGAAGTCTGGCCGGTCGACCTGGTCATCAGGGGATCGGTCGCCGGCGCACCGCCGTAAGGGGTCAAATGTTGGCGGGTACCGGGAAATACGACATCGCGGTTCGCCCCCTCTGTCCGGCAGGACAGAGGGGGGTGCTTCGCGCCGCCCCTCATCGCTTTACCTCCTACGCGGACTTACTGCTTCGCCGCCTCGGCCGCCCTGATATCCAACAGGCCATAGCCGAAATCATTGTCCCGCCCCTTGGGGCCGAGATCCCTTGCCGTGGCGGCCAGCGCTTTCTCGACCCAGTCGGCGGAACGGTCGGGTGCGGTATGCAGCAGATTGGCGATCGCGCCGGTGACGACCGCTGCGGCAAACGAGGTGCCGGTGACCACATCAGAACCGGCGCCGCTCGGCGCCACCATCTCGACGCCGGGAGCGGAGAGGAAGACGTAGGCGCCGCGATTGGCCTGCTGCATCAGCCCGTCTTTGGCATCGGTGGCGGTCACCGCGATGACGCCGTCGAAGGCGGCCGGGTAGCCGTAGGGCGCCTTCGGTCCGTTGTTGCCGGCGGCGGCGACCAGCACGATGCCCAAGGCGCGAGCATTGCGGCAGGCGACGCCGAGCAGGTCGTTCTTCGGGCCGACGAAGCTCATATTGATGATGCGGACGTCCTGCTCCGCCGCCCAGTCGAGCGCCGCAAGAATGACGTCCATCGTCGATTTGCCGCCCTCGAAGGCGCGGGCGTGGTAGATCCTGGCGCCCGGCGCCATGCCTTTGAGCGCGCCGACGCCGGCGATCAGGCCGTCGATCGAGGTGCCGTGATCGCGCGCCTTGACCGGCACGTCGGGCATGGCGTCGAACTGATCGGCGATGACGCCGGAGAGTGCTGGATTGGTGTCGTCGACGGCGGTATCGATGACGGCGACGCGAACATTCTCGCCGCTCGCCTCTTTCGCATCGAGCGCGATGCGCTCGAAGGCATAGTTGACGATGCTGGCTGCCTGCTGCAGCGAATAGATATGGTTGGGCTCGCGCCGCAAAGCGCGGCCGGCGGCGGCAAGCTGTGCCAGCACGACGCCGACCGGGCGGCCATCGCGAATGCCGAAGCGCACCAGCGTGGCGCCGAGCAACTGAGACTGGCGCTGCGAGCGCACCTCGAGGCCAAAGGAGGCGGCGATCTGCTGGACGGCGTCGCCCTCCACCGTCACCAGCACCTCGTCCGGCACGAAATCACCGACGACGGCGCGCGGCGGCTCGGCCGCGACCAGATCGCTGGGCGAAACGATCGGCCCGCCGGCAGCAGCGGCTTGTATCGCTGTCGCACCGGCAGGCGGGACCGGCGGCGGCAACGCACCGCTGGCCGGATCGCGGCGCGGATCGGGCGTCGGCAGCGGCGCCTGGCCGCCGCCGACAGGATTTGGGAACAGGTCGACGATCAGCGCGGGAAGAAACACTGCATTTGTCGCGGCGGAACCTGCACCGGGCCTTTCGCCGCTGCCATCCTCTGTGTCGCGTTTGATGCAGTCGGCCGCCGTCGCCCCTCGGTTGAGGCAGTCGATTTCAGTCTGCGTAAGGTTCGGATCATTGGTCTGCGCCAGGGCAGGTGCAGCGCCGATTATCATCGCCGCCACAAGCAGCGCCGCAAATCGGATGACCGCCCTAGCCGCCATCGACCGGTTTCCTTCCCTCGACCACAGCCTCTGCAAACGGCTGGGCGGCGATCAGGCCGAGCACTTTTTCATAGTCGGCTACGGTCGCGGCCGGGATGCCAAGACGGAAGACACCTTCGGCGGTCGGGCCGCCGGCAATCTTCAGCTGGTGCTCGCCAAGAAAAGCGACAATGTCGGCCATCTTCGCATCCGGCTTTAACGTGACCAGCGCGAACGGCATTTTCGCAAGATCGCCTTGCTGGCCGGCAATTTCGAAATCGCTGTCGATGCCGCCGAGCCGCTCAAACGACTGCACCAAAACAAGCGCCAGCAGAGCCGCGGCCGCAGCCCAGGCGACGCCGGCGGGAACTGCCGTGAAGCGGCACCACGCTTGCGCCAGCCAGGAGGCCGCCGGCGCGCGCGCTGGACCGGCCTCGGCGTCGAGCGCCCGGGCGAATCGGCTGAGCGCATCGGCCGGCGGACGGATCGCCTCATTGGATGCAGCGGTGCCGGAGAATTCGGCTTCGGCCTCGCCGAGTGCGGCAAGCGCTGCCGGGTCGGTCGCCAGCCATTCCTCGACGGCTTCGAGCTCTGCGCCTTCCAGCGAGCCATTCAGATAGAAGGGCAGCAGCGTTTCCATTTCATCGCGGCGCGACATCTTTTCAGCGGCGCTCATGGCCACCCCCTGTCGTAACCGGCGGCCTTGAGGGCCTCGCCGAGTTTCTTGCGGGCGTAGAACATTCTGGTCTTGACGGTGGCGACCGGGATACCGAGCACCTCGCCGATCTCGCTCACCGACTGTCCGTGGTAGTAGGCAAGGTCGATCACCGTGCGGTGTTCTTCCGGCAAGGCATCGATGAAGCGCCGCAACGCGGCGCCCTTGTCTTCCTTCATGGTGACGACTTCCGGAGAGTCGGCGCCGTCGGCGACCTGGGCCGCGTCATCGTCGTCTATCCAGTCTTCCTTTTTCTTGCGCAGCGACGACAGCGCCTTGAAGCGGGCGATGCCGAGCAGCCATGTCGAGACTTCCGAGCGCCCCTCGAAGCCGGGCGCCTGGCGCCAGAGTTCGAGAAACACCTCGTTGGCGATATCGTCGGCCATCATTTCCGATCCCGTCTGGCGCACCACGAAGCGGTAGACCCGCGCGTGGTGGCGCATGAACAGGAGCCGCACGGCGGCACGGTCGCCTTTGGCGACCCGGCCGACAAGCGCGCGATCGGTTTCCGCGGCTGCCGTCATGGCCGGTCGAGCCGCCTGGCTCCTTTCTGCTCTGTCGCTGATCGGCCCAAAAAGGTTCACCGCTATCGCCCGGATTATCCTGAAAGCTAGCCGAAGAGCGGCAGCGTTGCCAGAGGGAGCTTCTTCCCTTCTCCCCCCTGTGGGAGAAGCTGGCCGAGCGAAGCTCGGTCGGATGACGGGTGCTGAACGGATCGCTACACCGAAGAAATAAGCGCTTCAAATCCCTCAATATTTTCACGCCGAGTTTCTTACAACACCCCTCATCCGTCTTGTCGCTTCGCGCCAATCCGCCTTCTCCCACAGCGGGAGAAGGGAAGACGCGTGTTCAGTCCAGGAACGGCCTGGCCTTCATCGTCGCGGGCACCGGCACGCCGAGGCGCGCAAGCACCGTAGGCGCAAGCTGCAACTGGTCTAACAGAGCGTCGGCCTCCGGCCCCATGCCGGGCCCGAAGTAGTAAAGCGCAAAATCCTGCATCTCGTCGTCATGGCCGCCATGATGGCCGCGATCGGTCTGGCCGTGATCGGCGGTGACGATCACCTCGTAGCCGGCTTCCCGCCACCTCGGCAGGAAGGTGGCCAGCATGCCGTCCATCGCATAAACGGCGTGGTCCATCTCATGGCAGTCGTGGCCGAAGCGGTGGCCCATCGAGTCCAGCGTGCAGGTGTGCAGGATGCCGTAGTCGATGCCGTGGCGCCTGGTCAGCATCGTCAGCGTCGCGAACAGGTCGACGTCGCTCGGCGTCATCTGATTGCGGGCGTTGTAGCCGGTCATGGTGTGGAACCGGCCATGCGTGATCGGCCCGCCGGGCTCATCGAACTCCATGTCCTCGACCAGATCGAACGGATAGGCCCGGAAGAATTCGGACCAGTAGGAATGAGTGACCGCGCCGGTCTTGCCACCGGCTTTGCTGACCTCGGAGAATATGTCGGGTTGCTCAACTCGGAACCGGTTCTCGTTGGTCAGGATGCCGTGCACTTGCGGCGCCACGCCAGTATGGATCGACGCATAGCAGCAGGCCGAGGTCGACGGCAGCACGGAGCGCATCTTCCAGACGCGCGCTTCGCCCGATTGCACCCAGCCTTCGAGATTGCCCATCAGCCGGCGCCAATTGCGATAAGGCATGCCGTCGAGGATGATCAGCAGAAGTTTTGTCTCGAGCGCCACCGGGGTGTCTAATTGCCGGCGCTGGCCATGCGTCGTCCCTTGATCGCCTTCTCCAGCCAGCCGATCTCCATTTCGGGGACTGAGGACAAGAGAAGGTCGGTGTAGGCGTCGAAGGGCGGCGCCAACACCTGGCTCTTGGCACCGTAGCGCACCACCTCGCCGCGATACATCACCGCGATCGAATCGGCGATCGACTTCACCGTGGCGAGATCGTGGGTGATGAACAGATAGGCGACGTTTTCCTCTTTCTGCAGCTCGAGCAACAGTTTCAGGATGCCGTTGGCGACCAGCGGGTCGAGCGCCGAGGTCACCTCGTCGCAGATGATCAGCTTCGGCTTGGCGGCGAGCGAGCGGGCGATGCAGACGCGCTGCTTCTGGCCGCCGGAAAGCTCGGCCGGGTAGCGGTCGATGAAACCCTTGCCCATCTCGATCTTGTCGAGCAGTTCGGCGACGCGCTTGTCGCGCTCGCGGCCGCGCAGACCAAAATAGAATTCGAGCGGCCGGCCGATGATGGTGCCGACGGTCTGGCGCGGGTTCATCGCCACGTCGGCCATCTGGTAGATCATCTGCAACTGGCGCAGATCCTCTTTCGGCCGATCGGCAAGCCGGTTGGCGAGCGGCCGCGCGTCGAAGGTGACGGTGCCTTGTTCGGGCGGCAACAGGCCGGTGATGGCGCGCGCCAGCGTCGACTTGCCCGAGCCGGACTCGCCGACCACCGCCAGCGTCTGGCCCGGATAGATGTCGACCGAGACGTTCTTCAGCACCTTGATATGGCTGCGGCCATAGGCGGCGGTGATGTTCTTGACCGACAGGAACGGCGTCGTGCCGGGCTTTTGCTCCTGGTGCTCGATCTCATGCACCGAGACCAGCGCATTGGTGTATTCCTGGCGCGGTTCCTTGATGATCTGGCGGGTGCCGCCCCATTCGACCAGCCGGCCATGGCGCAGGACCATGATCTCGTCCGAGACCTGAGCGACGACGGCAAGGTCATGGGTGATGTACAGCGCCGCGACATGCGTGTCGCGGATGGCGTCCTTGATCGCCGCCAGCACGTCGATCTGCGTCGTCACGTCAAGCGCCGTGGTAGGCTCGTCGAAGACGATCAGGTCGGGCTCGGAACACAGCGCCATCGCCGTCATCACGCGCTGCAGCTGGCCGCCCGATACCTGGTGCGGAAAGCGCTCGCCGATGCTTTCGGGGTTCGGCAGGCTGAGCTTCTTGAACAGCGCAACGGCGCGTTTTTCGGCCGCAGCCCGGGTTGCCGTGCCATGCAGCAGTGTCGCCTCGACCACCTGGTCCATCAGCCTATGCGCTGGGTTGAAGGCGGCGGCAGCCGATTGCGCGACATAGCAGACCTCGCGGCCACGCAGCTTGCGAAAGCCTTCCTTGCCGCCCTTGAGGATGTCGCGGCCGTTGAGGGTGACCTCGCCGCCGGTGATGCGCACGCCGCCGCGGCCATAGCCCATCGACGCCAGGCCGATGGTCGACTTGCCGGCGCCGGACTCGCCGATCAGGCCGAGCACCTTGCCCTTCTCGAGCGTCAGCGAGACGTCGTGGACAAGCACGATGTTCTTCGGCGCCTCGCCCGGCGGGAACACCGTGGCCTCGATGCGCAGATTGCGGATGTCGAGCAGCATGGACTTTGCTCGCTGGTCAGCCATCACCCGCGTCCTCCCTTAAGGCTTGTCGTGCGGTTGAGCACCCAGTCGGCGACAAGGTTGACGGAAATCGCCAGCATGGCGATCGCCGCCGCAGGGATGAGCGCCGCCGCGATACCGAAGACGATGCCATCCTTGTTTTCCTTGACCATGCCGCCCCAGTCGGCGCTAGGCGGCTGCACGCCGAGCCCGAGGAAGGACAGCGTCGACAGGAACAGCACCGCATAGATGAAGCGCAGGCCGAGTTCCGAAACCAGCGGCGACAACGCGTTGGGCAGGATCTCGCGGAAGATGATCCACGCGCTGCCTTCGCCGCGCAGCTTGGCCGCCTCGACGTAATCCATGACGTTGATGTCGACGGCGACCGCCCGCGACAGGCGGTAGACGCGGGTCGAGTCGAGGATACCCATGACCAGGATCAGCGTTACCAGATTGGTTGGCAGCACCGACAGCACGACGAGGCCCATGATCAGCGTCGGGATCGACATCAGGAGATCGACGAGGCGCGACAGCAGCGTGTCGAACCAGCCGCCGAAAACCGCCGCCGAGAAGCCAAGGATCGCGCCAAGCGAGAAGGACAGCGCCGTGGCCAGCACCGCGATGAGCAGCGTGACGCGGGCGCCGTAGATCATGCGCGAAAGAAGGTCGCGGCCGAGATTGTCGGTGCCCAGCCAATGTGCCGCCGACATCGGTCCCCAGACGTCGCCGACAATCTCGCCATTGCCATAAGGAGCGATCCAGGGCGCGAAGATCGCCCCCAGCACGAACAGCGCCGTCAGCACCAGGCCGATCAGCGCAGGGATGGGGATGCGTTTTATGTCGAGCATGCCCGCTCCCCTATTTCGGATGTCTGAGACGCGGATTGGCGACGATCGCCGCTATGTCCGCAATGATGTTCAGGCTGATGTACACGGCGGCGAAGATCAGGCCCACCGCCTGCACCACCGGCACGTCGCGCTTGGTGACGTGGTCGACGAGATATTGGCCCATGCCCGGGTAGACGAAGATCACTTCGACCACGACGACGCCGACGATGAGATAGGCGAGGTTGAGCATGACGACGTTGATGATCGGCGCAATCGCATTGGGAAAGGCATGCCTGCGGATGACGGCGAATGCCGAAAGCCCCTTGAGCTCGGCGGTTTCCACATAGGCCGACTGCATGACATTGAGGATTGCGGCGCGCGTCATGCGCATCATGTGGGCGAGCACCACCAGCGTCAGCGCCGCCGCCGGCAGCATGATCGCCTGCATGCGCTCGCCGAAAGGCATTCCGTCATAGACCGTCGAGATGCCGGGGAAGATCTGGTATTTCACGGCAAAGAAATAGACCAGCACGTAGCCGATGAAGAATTCGGGAAACGAGGTCGAGGCAAGCGCCAGTCCGGAGATCAGCTTGTCGACCCAGCCATTGCGGTAACGCACTGCGATCAGGCCGAGTATGATCGCCAGCGGCACG
Source organism: Mesorhizobium sp. WSM4819 (assembly GCF_055811215.1). Classification (NCBI taxonomy): domain Bacteria; kingdom Pseudomonadati; phylum Pseudomonadota; class Alphaproteobacteria; order Hyphomicrobiales; family Phyllobacteriaceae; genus Mesorhizobium; species Mesorhizobium sp. WSM4819. The sequence goes on along the minus strand of NZ_JBVVQO010000012.1, from coordinate 22,428 downwards.
GCCACGACCGCCGCCCAGAAGGCGAGGAACAGCGTGTTCCACAACCGCCCCTTGATCGACGTCGCAATATCCTGCCCGCTCGACATGGCGGTGCCGAGATCGCCGGTCACGACGCCGCCGAGCCAGCGGAAATAGCGGATAAAGGCCGGATCGTTGAGGCCGAGCTGCTCGCGCAGATTGGCGAGCGACTCCGGCGTCGCCGACTGTCCGAGAATGGCTTGCGCGACGTCGCCGGGCAGGATCTGGGTGCCGGCGAAGATCAGGACCGAGACGGCCAACAAGAGAAGGATGCCCAGCGCAACGCGCTGGGCCACCAGTTTCACAATGGGTGAGGACATATCCGCAAGGCCAGGCTCAAGCTTCGAGCCAGCACTTCGCCAGAGCGTAGCCGTTCATCAGTTCCTGATGCGGATCGTCGACCCAGCCGGCGACCTTGGCACCCGTCGCGTCGATGAACTGATTGAACATCGGCAAGATGAGGCCGCCCTCGTCGCGCACCATGACAGCCATGTCGTAATACATCTGCTTGCGCTTGGTCTCATCGAGCTCGGCGCGCGCCGCCAGCACCATCTTGTCGAAGTCCGGACGCTTGAAACGCGTATCGTTCCAATCGGCCGTCGACAGATAGGCGGTCGAATACATCTGGTCCTGGGTCGAGCGGCCGCCCCAATAGGAGGCGGAGAAGGGCTGCTTGTTCCAGACCTCGTTCCAGTAACCGTCGCCGGGCTCCCGCTTGAGCTCGATCTTGATGCCGGCCTTGGCCGCGCTCTGCTGGAAGAGCTGGGATGCGTCGACGGCGCCGGGGAAGGCGACATCCGAGGTCCTGAGCAGCACGGTGCCGTCGTGCCCCGACTTCTTGTAGTGGAACTTGGCCTTGTCGGGGTCGTAGTTGCGCTGCTCGATCTCGGTAAACAGCGGATAGGACGCGTTGATCGGGAAGTCGTTGCCGAGCGAGCCATAGCCTCTGAGGATCTTGTCGAGCATCTCCTCGCGGTCGATCGCCAGCTTCAGCGCCATGCGCAAATCGTTGTTGTCGAACGGCGCCGTGTTGCAATGCATGATGAAGACGTAGTGGCCAGGACCCGCATGGTTGCGGATGGTGACGCCGGGCAGCCGCTTGATCAGGTCGACGATCTTCGGCTCGACGCGGTTGATCATGTTGACCTGGCCGCCCTGCAAGGCCGAAGTGCGCGCCGTGGCGTCGTTGATGACGATGATCTCGATCTGGTCGGCATGGCCCATCTTGTCGGCCTGCCAGTAATTGGCGAACCGCTCGCCGCCATGGCGCACGCCGGGCTCGTTGGTGGTGATCTTGTAGGGTCCGGCCGAGATGCCGGCGTCGGCCTTGTCCTTGCCGCCATTGGGCTGGATGATCAAATGGTAATCGCTAAGCAGATAGGGCAGGTCGGCATTGGCTTCCTTCAGCGTCAGCACGACTTCCTTGCCGCTGGCCTTGATGCTCTCGATGCCTTTCATGTAGCCGAGCGCGCCCGACTTCGACTTCTCGTCCGAATGGCGTTCGAGTGTGGCGGCGACGTCCTCGGCGGTTACCGTCTTGCCGTTATGGAATTCGACGCCGTCGCGAATCTTCAGCGTCCAGACCTTGGCGTCGTCAGACGAGCCGATCTCCTCGGCGATGCGGTTCTCGAGCGTGCCTTCCGGGGAAAGCTCGACGATCAGTTCGCCCCACATCTTGCCGAAGGCGAACGGCACCTGCGTCATGAACAGGGCCGGATCGAGGCTGTTGGTGGACTCGCCGCCGACCAGGCCGGCCTTCAACGTGCCGCCCTTGACCGGACCCGCGGCGCGCGCCGCACTTGAAAGCAGCGAGTTGGCGAAGGTCGCGGTGACGCCGAGCGCTGCCGCCCGGCCGAGAAAATCACGACGGCTCAGTTTGCCGGATGCGACGCGCCGGCTAAGAAATTCCAGTTCGTTTGACATATTGAGTTCCTCACTCTGTTGGTTCGACCTTGTGGTCGTTTTTTATGGTTTCTTGTGAGGAGAATAATGACCGCAAGGGAACGCCGTAAGCAAGACCGAATGCGACATGCCGTGGCGTAAATCGTACGTCGCAATTGGACCAATCCGCATAAGCGCTCAAAGCAGATCGCGCGGGATTTTCTGTTCGAAATTACGCTCGAAAACCAGTTCCTCGCCTTCATAGGCTTCGATTCTGGCGCTAATAATGAAGTTTTGCGCATCGGACCGCATCTCGGCTGACGTTTCTGTGCGCACCGACCATCCATTTCGCGACAGCGTCTGCGTCCAGTGCGTCTTGCCCGACGCTGACAGCGGATTGTCAGGATGGATCGCCCATGTCTCGCGGGCGACGCTGCCATTGGCGAGGCCATGCTCCAGGTCGCGCACCTCGCCGAAATCGTCGACAATGGAAAGCGTGACGATTCCGGTCTTCTCGTCGCGATCAACATGACGCTCCGAATTGGCGGCACGGACCGTTTCGGTTGCCCAGGGCACGGCTGCCTCGGGCGTAGGGAACGTGACTTCGTCGCCTTGCGCCGGCGGACGCAGCGGCAGCTTCAGCGTAGCCGCCGACAGGTCGAGCCGAACCGGTTCCGGCGATGGCCAGATCATCGGCCAGTAGGCGGTCGAAACGGCAATACGCAGGCGATGGCCTGATGGCACGCGATAGGCGCAGTGGTCGAGCACCACCCGCGCCAAAACGGTCTCTTCCGGCACCAGCGCCTCGGGGAATTCATGCGAGTTGCGGTGCGTCAGGTTGAGCACGCCGTAGGAGATCAATTCGGATGCGCCGTCAGGATGCACGTCGCACAGCCGCACCGCGATATTCGCCTGCGGTCGATCCGAGGCGACCTGGATCAAAACCTCCGGCGCGCCGACAATGTCGATCGCCTCGCCGAGCGGGGGCTGGTCGAAACACACCGACAGCGCATCGTCGGGGCGCTGATCGCCGGGCAGTTCCGGCCCGAAGGTGAAGGGGAAATATTCGCCGCCGGCGAGGCCGCAGCCTTGTGGCGAAGCCACGATTGCAGGCCTGGCGCCTTCCGGGATCAGTTCGATCGCCTCAGCCTTGATGTTGGGCGATGGCCAGTCTGCTTCGGCAACCCAGCGGCCGGGCCGCTCGGGATGCCAACGCGCGGGGCGCACGCTGTCCATCACATAGGCGCGGTAGGCCGGGTCGGCCTCGACGCCGGTGTCGATGCCTTTCAACCAGCGGTCCCACCAGCGCAAGGCCTCCTGCAGGAAGCCGATCGCTGGTTTCGGTGCGGCGTAATGCGGGTACTTGTGGATCCACGGGCCGACGATGCCCTTGACCGGCGCCTCGATATTGGCCGCGAGGTAGGAAATTGTATTGCGATAGCCGTCATGCCAGCCGCCGATCGACAGCACGGCGGCTTGGATGGCGGAATAGTTCTCGCAGATCGAACCGCGCTTCCAATAGGCGTCGCGGTGCTGGTGTTTCAGCCACAGCGGCGCCAGGAAGGGCTGGTTCTCCAGCCGGGTCAGCCATAGGTCGCGCCATCTGTTGTCGCCGGCCAGCAGCGGGTCCGGTGGCCGCGACGAATAGGAGAGCATGGTCGAGGCCCAGCCGAAATTCTCGATCAGCAGGCAGCCGCCCTTGTAGTGGATGTCGTCGGCATAGCGGTCGACGGTCGAGCACAGGCTGATGACTGCCTTCAACGCCGGCGGCTGCTTGGCTGCAACCTGCAGGCAGTTGAAGCCGCCCCAGGAGATGCCCATCATGCCGACATTGCCGTTGCACCAGGGCTGGGCGGCCGCCCAGGCGATCACATCGCAGGCGTCCTGCAATTCCTGCTCGGAATATTCGTCGTCCATCAGCCCTTCGGAATCGCCATTGCCGCGCATGTCGACGCGGATCGATGCGTAGCCATAGCCGGCGAAATAGGGATGCGTCAGCTGATCGCGAAAGATCGTGCCGTCGCGCTTGCGGTAGGGCAGGTGCTCGAGGATCGCCGGCACCGGATCGTCGGCGGCATCGGCCGGCATCCACACCCGCGCCGACAGCCGGCAGCCATCCGGCATGACGATGCCCATGTCCGGAAACTCGACGACCTTGCGGGGAAATTCAGTGAGGGTTTTCATGCGGGCGACTCCAGGACCGCCAAATGATGGAGCCCGTGGGACGTCGTCGTGGGCCAGCCAACGAATTCGGCTGGTCAATCCGCGTCAACTCAACGGAATGTCGTTTTCGTCCTTGATCGCCTGGTAAGCGCTGGACAGTTCGTCGTAGCGCGCCGAGATCTTGCCGATCCGTGCTTCCAGCCGCTTGCGCTCGGCCTCGGGCAGCGACCGCACCAGTCTTCGGATCGAAAAGCTCTTCCAATAGGCGTTCTCGGCATTGTAGCCGCCGGGGTCGAGGGTGAAGACCTCTTTCAGGACCTTCAGATCGTGCGGGATGGCGAAGCTGTCGCGCGAATCCTCATGCGAAAACAAATAGTAGAAATTGTCGAAGCCGGTCCAGGTGATCGCTGACAGGCAGAGCGAGCAGGGTTCATGTGTGGCGAGAAAAATGGCATCCCTGGTGTCGACGCGCTCAGCCTTCGGCATTTCATAAAACCGCTTCAGGCAATGCACTTCACCATGCCAGAGCGGATTTTCCGTCTCGTTGTTGGTCTCTGCGAGCACCAACGAGTGGTCTTCCTTCCGCAGGATCGCTGCGCCGAACAGCTTGTTGCCGTGGGCGACGCCTTCGGCCGTCTTCGGCACGATGTCATGCTCGATGACGTCGAGCAGGCGGTCGATCAACGAGACGTCGGCCATCACTGGCTCCCATCGGGAAGATTGATCTCGTAAGCGTGCGAGAAATGGCACTCTTCGAGGTTGGCGCCGTCGCCACCGCGGTCGACTACGAGGAAATCCTGAGCCTCGCCGATCGGCGTCAGCACGCCGTGCCAGCGATTGCGAGGATAATTGACGCCCTGCCCGGGCGCGGTGAGGAAGGCGTGCGGCTCGCCCGGGCCGTCGTCGCCATCATGGCAGACGACGACCAGGAACGGCCGTGGCGACAGCGGCATGAAAGCCTGGCTTCCGAACGGATGACGCTCGACCATGGTGAGCTTCAGCGGAAAATCGTAAGGCGTGCCGCGCACCATGGAAATCAGCACGCGCCCATTCGGCCCCTGCGCTTCGAAGGTGGCGAGGTCGTGGTAGCGCTCGGCCTTCCCACCATTGATCGGGTAGTGATTGTCGCCGCCCATATCGATGACGTCGCCGAACTCGGCAAAATTTTCGCGGGTCAGCGGCCGCGCCACGATGCGGGTCATGGCGCGCGCCTCCCGACGCCGGCGCCACCAAGTTTGGCGTGCCGGTTGACGTCCTTGTAGAGCAAATAGCGGAATTTTCCGGGGCCGCCAGCATAGCAGGCCTGCGGACAGAAGGCGCGCAGCCACATATAGTCGCCGGCCTCGACCTCGACCCAGTCCTGGTTGAGGCGGTAGACCGCCTTGCCCTCCAGCACATAGAGGCCGTGTTCCATGACATGCGTCTCGGCGAAGGGAATGACCGCGCCCGGTTCGAGCGTGACGATGGTGACATGCATGTCGTGGCGCATGTCTTCAGAGTCAACGAAGCGCGTCGTCGCCCAACAGCCCTCGGTGCCGGGCATCGGCGTCGGTGCAATGTCCTGTTCGTTGGCAAAGAAGGCTTGCGGGACATCAATGCCTTCGACGGCTTCGTAAGCCTTGCGGATCCAGTGGAAGCGGACAGCAGCGCCGCTCTCGTTGCGAACTGTCCATCCGCTGGCCGGCGGCAGGAAAGCAAAGCCGCCCGGCTGCAGGACATGCTTCTCGCCAGCCAGCAAAACGCTCAGCTCGCCCTCGACCACAAACAGGGCGCCCTCGGCGCCGGCATCCGGTTCCGGCCGGTCGCTGCCGCCGCCGGGCGCGACCTCGACGATGTATTGCGAAAACGTCTCGGCAAACCCGGACAGCGGGCGCGACAGCACCCAGACGCGGGTCTTGTCCCAGAACGGCAGGGCGCTGGTGACGATGTCCTGCATCACCCCCCTTGGAATAACGGCGTAGGCCTCGGTGAAGACAGCGCGGCCGGTCAGCAGCTCGCTCTGGCCGGGGTGGCCGCCCTGCGGCGCGTAATAGGTTCGGTCGGCCATTTTCATCGTATCCATCAGTTCAGAGCCTATTGCGGAAGCAAGGCCTATTGCGGAAGCATGTCCTTGAGGCGGAGCAGTGCGATGCGCTCGACCTGTTTGCAGGCGGTTTCGAATTCAACGCCGCGGCTGTTGCCGATGCGCGCCTCGAACTCCGCCAGGATTTCTTCCTTGGTCTTGCCTTTCACCGCGATGATGAAGGGGAAGTCGAAATTGGCGACGTAGGCGGCATTGAGCTTTGAGAACAGCTCGCGCTCCTTGTCGGTCAACGCCTCGAGCCCTGCGGAAGCCTGTTCCCTGGCCGATTCCGCAGTCAGCCGCTTGGTTTGCGCCAGTTTGCCGGCAAGGTCGGGATGGGCGTTGAGCACGGAGAGCCGCTCGGCCCCGCTGGCGCCGCGAAAGACACGGCACAGCGCATTGTGCAGGCCGCCGGCACTGTCATGCGCCGGACCGAGCTCCAGCTCATAGGCGCGCTCGGCGATCCACGGCGAATGCTCGAATACGCCGCCGAATGCCTGGACGAAAGCCTCGAATTCCATCTTCGACGGGCGCAGCGTCGGCGGCCGGAACAGATGGTTCTCTTGCCAGTGCCTTGCAATGTCGATGCGTCGCGCCAGCCAGACCCTGTCGTGTGATTTGACGTAGTCGACGAAGCGCTTCAGCGCCGCGACCCGGCCCGGCCGGCCGACGAGGCGGCAGTGCAGGCCGATATTCATCATGCGCGGCCGTCCTGCCTTGCCCTCGGCATAGAGCGTATCGAAACTATCCCTAAGATAGGCGAAGAACTGGTCGCCCGAGTTGAAGCCCTGCGGCGTGGCGAAACGCATATCGTTGGCGTCGAGCGTATAGGGGATGATGAGCTGCGGCTTTGCCGACCCGTCCGGCCCAGCATGCTCGAACCAGTAGGGCAGCTCGTCGTCATAGGTGTCCGACACATAGTCGAAGCCGCCCTCTTCCGCCGCCAGCCGCACGGTGTTGATCGACGTGCGGCCGGTGTACCAGCCGGTCGGCCGTGCGCCTGTCACCTCGTAGTGCAGCCGGATTGCCTCGTCCATGTCGCGGCGCTCGTCCTCCGGCGCATGGTCGCGATAGTCGATCCATCTCAGCCCGTGCGAGGCGATCTCCCAGCCGGCCTCCTGCATCGCCACGACCTGGTCGGGCGAACGCGCCAGTGCTGTGGCGACGCCGTAGCAGGTGATCGGCACCTCAGCCTCGGTGAACAGGCGCAGCAATCGCCAGAAGCCGGCGCGGGCGCCATATTCGTAGATCGATTCCATGTTCCGGTGGCGCTGCCCGGGCCAGGGTGCAGCGCCGACGATCTCGGACAGGAAGGCTTCCGAAGCCTTGTCGCCGTGCAGGACGCAATTTTCGCCGCCTTCCTCGTAATTGATGACGAACTGCACCGCGACATGCGCCCTGCCGGGCCATTTCGGATCCGGCGGATTAGCGCCGTAGCCGCGCATGTCTCGTTCGTAACGCATTGTCGCTCCTGCCGGATAGTGTGATCAGGATAGTCGAAAGGATTGCTTGCGCATTCCCCCGAAAATTTTTGAAAGTGTTTTTGCAGCACTTCACTCGACCGGGACTTATGCATCGCCTTTAATGGGCGCACAATTCGCCAAACATGTTCGACTGTACCGGACATGTTCGAGTGTACCGGAATGGGAGCAGCCAGTGGCGGAAACGTCGAAAGCCGAAGGCGGACGTCTGACGACCCATGTCCTCGACACCGCGACCGGCAGGCCGGCGGCAGGCCTGTCGATCGAGCTTTACCGCATCAACGACGACATGCGGACGCATCTGAAGACAGCGGTCACCAATGCCGACGGCCGGTGTGACGCGCCGCTGCTTGCCGACGCGGAATTCCGCACCGGCGAATACGAGCTGGTCTTCGCCGCCGGCGACTATCTGCGCCGGCAGGGGTTGAGACTGCCGGAACCGGCCTTCCTCGACAGCGTGCCGATCCGCTTCGGCATGGCCGAGCCGATGCACTATCACGTGCCGCTGCTCATATCGCCCTACGGCTATTCGACCTATCGGGGGAGCTGAGACATGACGAGGCTCAAGATACGCAATGAGATACGCTTCATCCTCAATGGCGAGGATGTTGCGCTGACTACGGTCGCGCCCGACGAGACCTTGCTCGACTGGCTGCGGCTCGAGCGCTCGCTGCGCGGCACCAAGGAAGGCTGCGCCGAGGGCGACTGCGGCGCTTGCACCGTGCTGGTCGGAAGGCTGTCAGGCGGCCGGCTCGTCTATGAAAGCGTCAATGCCTGCATCCGCTTCCTTGGCTCGCTCGATCGCACGCATGTCGTAACCGTCGAGCATCTGCGCGGCGACGGCGAAAAACTGCATCCGGTGCAGCAGGCGATGGTCGATTTCCACGGCTCGCAATGCGGCTTCTGCACGCCGGGCTTCGTCATGTCGCTTTATGCCCTGTGGATGCGGTCACCGGAGCCGTCGGATGCAGCCATCGAAAAGGCGCTTCAGGGCAATCTCTGCCGCTGCACCGGCTACGAGGCGATCATGCGGGCGGCACGTGCCATCTCCAGCTACGGCAAGGCGGCAAAGGATCCGCTGGCAGCGGAGCGCAAGGCGATCACGAGCAAGCTCGAAGCGATGAAAGACGGTTCGCGCATCGAGATCGGCGCCGGCAAGCAGCGCCTGGTCGTCCCGGCCGATGCCGACGACCTCGCCGCCGTGCTCGACAAGGAGCCGGGCGCCACCATCGTTGCCGGTTCGACCGATGTCGGCCTGTGGGTGACCAAGCACATGCGCGAGATTGCGCCGGCGATCTTCATCGGCAATCTCGACGGGCTGTGCCGGATTTCCGAAGACAAGGGCATCATCTCGATCGGCGCTGGTGTCACCTACACCGAGGCTTTCTCAATGCTGGCGAAACGCATCCCGGCGCTAGGCCCGCTGTTCGATCGCATCGGGGGCGACCAAGTGCGCAACATGGGCACGATCGGCGGCAACATCGCCAATGGCTCGCCGATCGGCGACACGCCGCCGCCGCTGATCGCACTCGGCGCGCGGCTGACGCTGCGCCGCGGCAACAAGCGGCGGACGATCTCGCTTGAAGACTTCTTCATCGCCTATGGCAAGCAGGACCGACAGCCGGGCGAATTCGTCGAGGCCGTGCATGTCCCAGTGCCGGGCAGGGATACCAAATTCGCTGTCTACAAGATCACCAAGCGCCGTGACGAGGACATCACTGCCGCACTTGGCGCATTCCTGCTGGTCCTGGCCAAGGACGGCACGGTGGCGGAGGTGCGCATCGCCTATGGCGGCATGGCGGCAACGCCGAAGCGGGCTTTCGGCGTGGAAAAGGCGCTGCTCGGCAGGCCCTGGACGGAACCGACGGTCGAGACCGCCATGGCCGAGTACGCCAAAGACTTTACCCCGCTGACCGACATGCGGGCGAGCGCCCAATACCGGGCGCTGGCGGCGCGCAACCTGCTGTTGCGGTTCTTCGCCGAGACCAGCGGCACCAAAGCACCGATCCAGATATCGCGCAACGAGGCGGCGTGATGACCAAGCACGCTCCAAACCTCAAGGCGCGGAAAATCGCTGGTGGCGTTGCCACCGACCAGCGTCATGATTCCGCGCACAAGCATGTCCGCGGCACGGCCGTCTATATCGATGACATGCCGGAATCATCCGGCATGCTGCATGGCTGCCTCGGGCTTTCGACGGCCACGCATGCCACCATCAGCAGCATGGACCTGGCGGCGGTGCGCGCAGCACCCGGCGTCGTCGACGTGCTGACGGCGAGCGACGTGCCGGGCGAAAACGACATTTCGCCGACCGGCCGCCACGACGAACCGGTGCTGGCCGACGGCAAGGTGCAGTTCTTCGGCCAACCGATCTTTTGCGTCATCGCCGAAACCCGCGAGCAGGCGCGCCGCGCCACAAGGCTGGCCAAGGTCGAATACAAGGAATTGCCTTTCGTCACCGACATCGGCGTCCTCGATCCCAGCAAGGACAAGCTGGTCACGCCGCCGCTGACCCTGAGGCGCGGCGATGCCGCGGCTGCGATCAGGGCGGCGCCGCGCCGGCTGAAAGGAAAAATGCGCATCGGCGGCCAGGACCATTTTTATCTCGAAGGCCAGATCGCCATGGCCATTCCCGGCGAGGATCAGGACGTCACGATTTATTCGTCGACACAGCATCCGAGCGAAATCCAGCACATGGTCAGCCATGCGCTCGGCGTGCCGAGCCATGCCGTCACGGTCGAGATCCGCCGCATGGGCGGCGGCTTTGGCGGCAAGGAAACGCAAGGCAACCAGTTTGCCGCGCTCGCGGCGATTGCTGCGAAAAAACACCATCGCGCGGTGAAAATCCGGCCCGACCGTGACGAAGACATGATCGCCACCGGCAAGCGCCATGACTTCCTCGTCGATTACGAGGTCGGCTTCGACGACGAGGGCAATATCCTCGGCGTCGATTTCATGTTTGCGGCGCGCTGCGGCTTCTCGGCGGACCTGTCGGGCCCGGTCACCGATCGCGCGCTGTTCCACTGCGACAACACCTATTTCTGGCCGGCGGTTCATGCGCAATCGGCGCCGCTCTACACCAACACCGTGTCGAACACCGCCTTCCGCGGCTTCGGCGGGCCGCAAGGCATGGTCGGCGCCGAGCGCGTCATCGAGGAGGTCGCCTTTGCCGTCGGCAAGGATCCGCTCGAAATCCGCAAGAAGAACTTTTATGGCACCAGCGACCGCAACATCACGCCCTATCACCAGACGGTCGAAGACAACATCATCCACCGCATCGTCGCCGAACTGGAGGCGAGTTGCGACTATGCGAGGCGCCGCCGCACGGTTCGTGCCTTCAACGCCAACAGTCGCTTCATCAAGCGCGGATTGGCGCTGACGCCGGTCAAGTTCGGCATCTCGTTCACCGCCACCCACTACAATCAGGCCGGTGCGCTGGTGCATGTCTATACCGACGGTTCGGTGCATCTGAACCATGGCGGCACCGAAATGGGGCAGGGCCTCTACGTCAAGGTGGCGCAGGTGGTGGCGGAAGAATTCCAGATCGACCTCGACCAGGTAAAGATCACCGCGACCACGACCGGCAAGGTCCCGAACACCTCGGCGACCGCCGCATCGTCCGGTTCCGACCTCAACGGCATGGCGGCGCAGAACGCGGCCCGGCAGATCAAGGAGCGGTTGACCAACTTCGCAGCCGAAAAATACCAGGTGCCGCGCGACCAGGTGCTGTTCCTGCCCAACCGGGTGCGCATCGGCAACCAGGAGATCGCCTTCGCCGATCTCATCAGGCAGGCCTATATGGCGCGCATCCAGCTTTCGGCGGCGGGCTTCTACAAGACGCCGAAAATCCACTGGGATCGCGACAAGGGCGAGGGTCGTCCCTTCTATTATTTCGCCTATGGCGCCGCGTGCTCGGAAGTCTCGATCGACACGCTGACCGGCGAATATGTCGTCGAGCGCACCGACATCCTGCACGAGACCGGACGCTCGCTGAACCGCGCCATGGACCTTGGCCAGGTCGAAGGCGGCTTCATCCAGGGCATGGGATGGCTGACGACGGAGGAGCTTTGGTGGGACGAAAAGGGCCGGCTGCGCACCCATGCGCCGTCGACCTACAAGATTCCGCTCGCCTCGGACCGACCGAAGATCTTCAATGTGACGCTGGCCGATTGGCCGGAAGCGAGCGAGCCGACGGTGCACCGCTCCAAGGCGGTCGGCGAGCCGCCGCTGCCGCTCGGCATCTCGGTGCTGCATGCGCTGTCGGATGCGGTGGCAAGCGTTGCCGGCCATCGGATCTGCCCGCGCCTCGACTCACCGGCGACGCCGGAGCGGGTGCTGATGGCGATCGAACGGCTGAAGAGGGAAGCCAAGGCTGGTGCTTGAACTCGGTCCCGGGGTTCGTACAAGGCGTGCAATCCGGGCCGAAAAACCCTATGTTTCCCGATAGGGAAAGCAAAAACATGACCTCGAAAGTGCAAAGCCTGAAAGCATTTCTTGGCCGCGCCGGCCGGGTTGCCCTGGTCGAGGTGGCCGGGACCAAAGGCTCGACGCCCCGCGAGAAGGGCGCCTTCATGCTCGTCTCGGGCCCGGCGATTTTTGGCACGATCGGCGGCGGCCAGCTCGAATTCATCGCGATCGACAAGGCGCGGCAGCTGCTCTTCTCCCCCCTTGAGGGGGAGATGGCCGCGGAGCGGCCAGAGGGGGTCGGTAGAGGAAGCACGCGACCTAAGAAAATGTCGAGCACTGGCGCGGCGACCCCACCCGACGGCTTCGCCGCCACCCTCCCCTCAAGGGGGAGGGATACGCGCACGACGCTCGATGTCCCGCTCGGGCCCGAGATCGGGCAGTGCTGCGGCGGCAGGGTCGAGGTGCTGATCCGGCTGGTCGATAGAGCCCTCGAAGCCGAGCTGGTCGCGGCGGCAGAGGCCGAGCAGGCGCAGCTGCCGCATGTCTACATCTTCGGCGGCGGCCATGTCGGCCAGGCGCTGGCCTCGGCGGTGGCCTTGCTGCCGGTCCGTGTCGTCGTTGTCGAGACGCGGGCCGAGGTGCTGGAGGGCATGCCGGACACGGTCGAAACCAGCCTGACGCCAATGCCCGAGGCGATGGTGCGCAAGGCTTCGGCTGGCGCCGCATTCGTCGTCCTCACTCACGACCACGCACTGGATTTCCTGATCGTCGCCGAGGCACTGAAACGCCGGGACGCCGCCTATGTCGGCATGATCGGCTCGAAGAGCAAGAAGGCGACATTCAGGAACTGGTTCCTGAAGGCGGCGGACGGCAGCGAGGCGCAATTTGCCGGCCTCGTCTCGCCGATCGGCGGCGATGCGGTCAAGGACAAGCGTCCGCAAGTCATTGCGGCCTTGGCGGCGGCCGAGATCATGACGGCACTGGCCGCCCATGCTGGCGCGCGAGCCGCGCCGCACCCCGTCTCTCGTGGCAAGGCAATGGCCGGCTGACGGCCAGAATTCGAGCAACGCTCATTTGCCGGCCAGAATTTCCTTGATCAGCCGTTGGCAGCGCTCGGCCATGAAATCGAGCAGCAGCCGCACCTTCGGGTCCTGCAGCTTCTTGTGCGGGTAGACGGCGGCGAACTGCACCGGCGTCGGTGGCGTGTCGGGCAGGATCACCTTCAGACGCCGGTCGCGGATGAACGGCTCGACCTCGAAGCGCGGCTTGTTGATGATGCCGCGGCCCGACAGCGCCCAGCCGGTCAGCACGTCGCCATCGTCGGTGTCATAGGGTCCGTGCACCTCGAATTTCCGCGGACCGTCGGCCGTCTGCAGCGTCCACACATATTCGCGCGCGCCGGCGTAGCGCAGCATCAGGCAGTCGTGTTTGCTGGCGATCAGTTCCTGCGGCTCGGTCGGTTCGCCGCGCGTCTCCAGATATTTCGGCGCCGCCACCAGCACCCGCTCGCACTCCATGATGCCGCGCATTCTCAGGCTGGAATCCTCGATGATACCCAGTCTGAACGCGACGTCGATGCCTTCCTTCATGATGTCGACATTGTGGTCCGAAAGCCTCAGCCGAACCTCGATGTCAGGATATTTGTCGTGGAAATCGGGGATCCCCGACGCCACCAGCCGCCGGCCGAGGCCAAGCGGCGCTGTCACCTTGATGGTGCCACGCGGCTGGCCGGACAAAGCGCTGACAGCGGCTTCCGCCTCGGTGACCGCCTCAAGCACCTGCTTGGCGCCGGAGTAGAACACCGTGCCGTGCTCGGTCGGCATCAATTGCCGCGTCGTGCGATTGAACAGCCTGACACCGAGATGTTTTTCGAGTTCCTTGATGCGGTTGGAGGCGACCGCTGGCGAAATGCGCATGTCGCGCCCCGCCGCCGACAGATTGCCGAGCTCGACGACGCGAACGAAGACGGAGATGTTGTCGAGATAGGCCATGCGGCTTTGGGGCTCTCATGCGGCTGCGCAGGGATAACCCTAGTGCATGACCCCGAAAAATCGGAATCGATTTTCGGAAAGGATCATGCACCAGATAAAGTTCTACAGCGTCCTTTGCGCGTCCAAGGGACGCGCGGCGCTGTAGTATTTTCCATTTTTTTTTGAAAGTCATCGTGCCGCTCGGCCCTTTCCGTTTGCGCTCCAGTCCGTAAAGTCACCCGATCGGCAGGGACGACTTTTCAATGATCGATTTTGCGATTTTCTGGGACTGGCTGAGTTTCGCCGTGCGCTGGCTGCATGTCGTCACCAGCATAGCCTGGATCGGCTCGTCCTTCTATTTCGTCGCGCTCGATCTCGGCTTGCGCCAGCGTCCGGGCATGCCTGTCGGCGCCTTCGGCGAAGAATGGCAGGTGCATGGCGGCGGCTTCTACCATATCCAGAAATATCTCGTGGCGCCGACCGAAATGCCTGAGCACCTGACCTGGTTCAAATGGGAATCCTACGCTACCTGGCTGTCGGGCTTTGCCATGCTGTGCGTCGTCTACTATGCCGGCGCGGACCTCTTCCTGATCGATCTCAACGTGCTTGCCATGTCGGTGCCTACAGGCATCTTGCTATCGCTGGCGACGATCGGCGTCGGCTGGGTGGTCTACGATCTCTTATGCCGTTCGCCGCTTGGCAGGAGCGACACCGGCCTGATGCTGGTGCTCTATGGCGTGCTGGTGTTCATCGCCTGGGGTCTTACCCATCTGTTCACCGGCCGCGCCGCTTTCCTGCATCTTGGCGCCATCACCGCGACGATCATGTCGGCCAATGTCTTCATGGTCATCATTCCGAACCAGAAGATCGTCGTCGCCGACCTGATCGCCGGCAGGAAGCCAGATCCGAAATACGGCAAGATCGCCAAGCAGCGCTCGCTGCACAACAATTACCTGACGCTGCCCGTTCTCTTCCTGATGCTGTCGAACCACTATCCGCTGGCGTTTGCTACCCAGTTCAACTGGGTGATCGCCTCGTTGGTTTTCATCATCGGCGTGCTGATCCGGCACTATTTCAACACCATGCATGCGCGCAAGGGCAACCCGACCTGGATCTGGCTGGCGGCCGCCGTCCTGTTCGTCGTCATTATCTGGCTGTCAACCGCGCCGAAAGTGCTGACCGGCGAAGTCAAGGCGTCCTCGACGGCACAGGTCTATATCGCCTCGGCGCATTTTCCCGCAGTGCGCGATACGGTGCTTGGCCGTTGCTCGATGTGCCATGCGCAGGAGCCGTCCTACGAGGGCATCTATCACGCGCCGAAAGGTGTGATGCTCGACACGGACGCCGGTATCGCCGGGCAAGCCCGCGAGATCTACCTGCAGGCCGGCCGCAGCCACGCGATGCCGCCCGCCAACGTCACCCATATCACCGACAAGGAGCGGGCGCTGCTGGTGGCATGGTTCGAGGAGGCGGGGAAATAGGCATGACCAGCACACTCCTGCGCGGCCGCACGCTGTCCTTCCTGCGCTGGCCTGAGACCGTCGACGACTATTCCGCCTGGCGCTACGAGGATGACGGCGGCCTGCTGCTCCGCGACGGCAGGATCGTTGCCGCAGGCGCCTATGCCGACGTCGAGAAAAAGGCTGATGAAGGCGTAAAAAAGATCGACCACCGCCCGCATTTGCTGCTGCCCGGTTTCATCGACCCGCATGCGCATTTTCCGCAGATGCAGGTTATCGCCTCCTACGGCGCCGAGCTGCTCGACTGGCTGAACACTTACACCTTTCCCGAGGAAACCAAATTCCAGAACGCCCAGCACGGCCGCCGCATCGCCAGGCTGTTCCTCGACGAGATGCTGCGCCACGGCACGACGACAGTCGCCGCCTATTGCTCGGTGCACAGGGAATCGGCCGAAGCGTTCTTCGCCGAGTCGCATGACCGCAACATGCTCAACATCGCCGGCAAGGTGATGATGGATCGCAACGCGCCGGAGGGCGTGCTCGACACGCCGCAATCGGCCTATGACGACAGCAAGGCGCTGATTAAGGAGTGGCATGGCAAGGGGCGCCAGCACTATGCCATCACGCCGCGCTTCGCCATCACCTCCTCGCCCGAACAGTTGGAAATGGCGGGCGCGCTCTGCCGCGAATATCCTGATCTGCACATGCAGACGCATCTGTCGGAAAACCACGCCGAGATCGCCTTTACGCTGCAACTCTATCCGCAGGCACGCGACTATACCGATGTTTACGAGCGCTATGGGCTGCTCGGGCGCAAAAGCCTGTTCGGCCACTGCATCCATCTTTCGGAACGCGAGGCGGATGCGCTTTCGGACACGGGCTCGGTCGCCGTGTTCTGCCCGACCTCGAACCTGTTCCTCGGTTCGGGCCTGTTCGATTATCAGCGCTACCGCACGCGTGGCAAAGCTCTTCGGATCGCGGCCGCCACCGATGTCGGCGGCGGCACCAATTACTCGATGCTGCGCACCATGGATGAGGGCTACAAGGTGATCGCGCTGAGCGGTGAGAAGCTCAATCCGTTCCAGTCGTTCTGGCAGCTCACCCGCGGCAATGCCGAGGCACTGTCGGTCGTGGAAAGGATCGGCACGCTCGACCAAGGCAGCGATGCCGACATCGTCGTCCTCGACGCGCGCGCCACGCCGGCGATGCGGCTGCGGATGGAGACGGCGGACACGCTGGCGGAGGAGCTGTTTCTGCTGCAAACGCTGGGCGACGACCGCGCCGTGCGCGATGTCTATGTCGCCGGGCGGGCGGCCAAGACGGATATGGCGGTTTAGCTATCCCACAAGTCCCGCTTGACCCAGCGGCAGCCATCGGTCAAAGCGTGCCGCGACGTTGATAGGGGAATGACATGGCCGTTGCGGACGATATCGCTCTGATCCAGAAACAGGAAGCCGAGCTTGTCTTCTCGGTCTTCGATGAAGCTGTCGCCTTCAAGATCGGCTCGACGATCCGCGACCGGGCACTGGCCCAGGGCTTGCCGATCATCGTCGACATCAGGACCTTCGACCGGCCGCTGTTTTACGCGGCAATGCCGGGCTCGAACGCCTCCAATCCGGATTGGGCGCGGCGCAAGATCAACGTGGTGCAGCGGTTCCTGAAAAGCACCTACCGCATGGTGCTGGAGCAGCAGCGTCCCGACCGCAGCTTCAAGCCGGGCGAGGGGCTCGACATATCGGACTATGTGCTGGCCGGTGGTGGCTTTCCCATAACGGTCAAAGGTGCCGGCGTCATCGGTGTGATCGCGGTCTCGGGCCTGCCGGAGCGTGAGGATCACGGCGTCGTCGTCGATGCACTGTGCAGCCACCTCGGCGTCGACGGGCGCGAGCTGGCACTGCCGCCGGAAGCAAAATGACCGCGCTCGATCCCAAATCCTTCCTCGCCGCCATCTTCAATGCCGCCGTTGCCGCCGCCGATCCGCAGAGGACGATCAGGGATCATCTGCCGGCAATGCCGAAGGGGCGCACCATCGTCATTGGTGCAGGAAAAGGCTCGGCGCAGATGGCGGCGGCGTTCGAAAAAGTGTGGGACGGGCCGATCGAAGGGCTGGTCGTCACCCGCTACGGCTATGGCGCGACCTGCCAGCGCATCGAAATCATCGAGGCGGCGCATCCGGTGCCGGATGCCGCCGGACTCGAAGCGTCGCGCCGGCTGCTCGAAAAGGTGCAGGGGCTGACCGCGGACGATCTGGTCGTGGCGCTCATCTCAGGCGGCGGCTCGGCGCTGCTGCCGGCGCCCGCCGAAGGTCTAACGCTGGCTGACGAGATCGCCGTCAACGAGGCGCTGCTCGCCTCCGGCGCTCCGATCGCCGCCATGAACACCATCCGCAAGCATGTTTCCACCATCAAGGGCGGCAGGCTGGCGGCAGCTGCCTATCCGGCAAAGCTGGTGTCGCTGGTCGTCTCCGACATTCCCGGCGACAATCCGGCGCTGGTCGCTTCCGGCCCGACCGTTCCCGATTCCGGCAGCCGCCAAGAGGCACTGGCATCGATCGCCGGCTATGGCATGAGGGTGCCGGCTGCCGTGATGGCGCATATCAATTCGCCGGCCGCCGATGCGCCGCGCGTCGATGATCCGCGTTTTTCGCGCAACGAAGTGCATCTGATCGCCTCGGCCGGCGTCTCGCTGGAAGCGGCTGCGGCCGAAGCCAGGCGCCATGGCATCGAGGCGGCCGTCCTCTCGGATTCCATCGAGGGCGAAGCGCGCGAAGTTGGGGGTGTCCATGCGGCAATCGCCCGTGAAGTCGCGACGCGCAACCGGCCTTTCCCGAAGCCCGTGCTGATTCTATCAGGCGGCGAGACGACGGTGACGGTGCGGGCGAAGGGCAAGGGCGGTCGTAACACCGAGTTTCTGCTTGCCTTCGCCATCGGCATCAGCGGCATGGAGGGCGCCCATGCACTGGCCGCTGACACCGATGGCATCGACGGTTCGCAGGACAATGCCGGCGCCTTTGCCGACGGCTCGACGGTGTCACGGATGCGGGCGGCAGGCGTCGATGCCAAGGCGATGCTTGCCGGCAACAACGCCTGGACGGCATTCAACGCCGTCGGCGATCTCTTCGTGCCCGGCCCGACCGGGACGAACGTCAATGATTTGAGGGCAATCCTGATCAGATAGGGGTCAGGCGGCCATCAGCTTTTTCACTGCCTTCATGTCCTGCAGGAACCGCTCTCGTTCGGCCTGCTTGTCCGCCGGCTCGCGAATACGCAGGATGAAGGACGGGTGGATGGTGACGAACACAGGCAAGCCATCGTCCCGCTCCACGACCGCGCCGCGCATCTTCATGATTGGCACGACCTTGCCGAGCAGCGACTGCGCCGCCGTTGCGCCGAGCGCCACCGCCAGATTGGGCTTGATCAGATCGAGCTCCCTGTCGAGCCACCAGCGGCAGGCCTGCACCTCGCCGGCATTCGGCTTCGAGTGGATGCGCCGCTTGCCGCGCGGCTCGAACTTGAAATGCTTGACCGCATTGGTGACATAGACTTTCAGCCGGTCGACGCCGGCATCGTCCAGGATGGCGTTGAAGACTTTTCCCGCCGGCCCGACGAAAGGTTTGCCGGCCAGATCCTCCTGGTCGCCTGGCTGTTCACCGACGAAAACCACCTTGGCCCCGTCAGGCCCCTCGCCGAACACGGTCTGCGTTGCGTTGCGCCACAGCGGGCAGCGGCGACAGGCCTTCGCCACTTCGCTGAGTTCGGGAATGGTGCTTGCGCCATCGTCTTCTGCCGTCTCAGGCAATTCAGGCTTGGGCCAGCGTCTTGCCTGCACCTTGGCGTGGTGTGGAGAATTTGTCTGCATCCTGGCGATCATGGCTGATGCGGCCTTGCCCGCTGCTGCGATCAGATGCGGAATGAGCGAAGCCCCAGAAAGGTTCCTTCAAATAGCCGGGGCCCGGCTTTCGCTGGGCGAATGACCGGCGATGCGATGCCTCACACCTCGTGCAGATAGAGATGATAATCCAGTTCGCTGACCGTGCGCGCCACCCGCAGATATTCGGATTGTTTGATCGCCACGAATGTTCGGTGCAGGTCTTCCCCCAGCGCCACTTTGAGGAATGTCGAGGCCCTTGCCGCCTCGATCGCGGCGCGCCAGTCCACCGGCATGGTGGTGCGCGTGATTGCTGATTCGTAGCCATTGCCGGTGGTTTCGGGGCCTGGATCGAGGCCCTCATCGAGACCCTTGACGATGCCGGCCAGCACGGTTGCCGCCACCAGATAGGGGTTGGCGTCGACGCCCGACGGCCGGTGCTCGATGCGCCGGTTTTTCGCGTCGCCAGCCGGCACGCGCAATGCCACCGAGCGGTTGTTGACGCCCCAGGTCGGCGCCACCGGCGCATAGGATTGCGAAACGAAACGCCGCCATGAATTGGCGTGCGGTGCAAACACCAGCATCGATTCGGCCATGGTCTGGATGAGGCCGCCCAGTCCGCGCAGCAGCGGCAAGGACCAGGTCTCGCCGCTGGCTTCGGCAAAGACGTTGTCGCCGGCCTTGTCCTGCAGCGAGACATGGAAATGCATGCCGGAGCCGGCGTATTTCTCGATCGGCTTGGCCATGAAGCAGGCAGTGACGCCGTGGCGGCGCGCCTGCGCCCGCACCAGCCGCTTCAGCATGACGAGGTCGTCGGCGGCCCGCATCACGTCCTTGCGATAGTTAAGCGTCAGTTCGTACTGGCCGGGCGCATATTCGGAAATGACCGTCTCGGCCGGGATGCCTTGCACCCTGGCCGCGGCATAGATATCGGAAAACAGCGGCTCCATGCCGTGCAGATGGTCGACGGAATAGACCTCTGTCTTGGCCGAGCGGCGGCCGTCGAGCACCGCGTGCGCCGGCTGCACCTTGCCGTCGGCGTCGCGCTCGTTGGCAAGCAGGAAGAATTCGAGCTCGAAGGCGCCGGCCGGATGCAGGCCCTTGGCCGCCAGTATCTCCACCTGACGGCCCAGCGCCAGGCGCGGGTCGGAGGACATCGGCTGACCATCGAGATGGTACATCGCCATCAGCACCTGGCCGCGCGGCGGCTGTGTGCCGAACAGCGGCACCAGCGTGCCGGGGATCGGCCATGCCCGCAGGTCGCCGTCGCCCGTCGTCCAGATCAGTCCGGTCTCGTGCACGTCCTCGCCGGTGATGTCGAGGCCGAGGATCGAGATCGGCATATGCCTGCCGCCCTCGAAAATGCTCATCAACTCGTGCCGGCGCACGATCTTGCCACGCCCGACGCCATTGGCATCGGTCAGCACGATGTCGAACGCTTCGATCTCGGGATGGGCGTCGAGAAAGGCTTGCGCCTCGGCGGGCGTCGAGCCCGAAGGGGAGGCGATGATGGCGTTCAAAGTTTGCTTGTGCGCTTCTCTCATGTGCAAGCTTGTCTCATGCCGCGAGCCTTGCCGCAACCGCGCCGAAGGCGGTGATCAGGCGGTTCACCTGGGCAGCGCTGGTCGCCGGCGAGATCAGCATCATGTTGTGGAACGGCGCGATCAGCACGCCGCGATTGACCAGCGCGACATGGACAGCCGCTTCGAGCGCCGGTGCGTGCGCTGCTTCCGCCTCGCCGCCATTCCTCAGCGGGCCGGGTGCGCAGATGAACTCGACGCGGGCGCCGACTCGGGCAGCATGCCAAGGCAGGCGATAACGGTCGATGACGGCGGTCAGCCCGGCGTCGAGCCGCCGCGCCAGATGGTCCATATGGCTATAGTTCTCGTCGGTCATCACCTCTTCGAGCGTGGCGCGCATCGCTGCGAACTGCAGCGGATTGGCCGAGAGCGTCGTGCCCATGCCGGAATAGCCTGGTTCCTTGGTCCTGAGATAGTCGGCATAGCGGGTGGCGATGCCATCGCTCATGCCCCAGACGCTGGCTGGCACGCCGCCGGCGATTGGCTTGCCGAGCACGAACAGGTCCGGCTCCAGGCCGTGTTTCCTGGTGTAGCCGCCGGGACCGGTCGAGATCGTGTGCGTCTCGTCGATCAGAAGCAGGGTGCCAGCGGCGCGGGTGAGGCGCCGCAGCGCGTTGTGGAAGCCGGGATCGGGCAGCACCATGCAGGAATTGGTCAGCACCGGCTCGGTGACGACACAGGCGATTTGCTGGTCCCGGAGTGCTGTCTCAAGCGCCGGCACATCGTTGAACTCGACGACATCGGTCGCCCGGGTCAGGTCGCGGAATTCGCCGGCCAGTCCTGGCCGGTTGGCCGGTCTGCCGTCGACCAGGCGCACCATCGTCTCGTCGACCGAGCCGTGATAGCAGCCGTTGAAGACCAGGATCTTGCCCCGGCCGGTGATGGCGCGGGCGACGCGCAGCGCGAAGCGGTTGGCATCGGTCGCCGTTGTCGCAATCTGCCAGAACGGCAGGCCGAAGTGCTGTTGCAGCAGCGGGCCGATGGCGAGTGCATCTTCCGAAGGCAGCATGTAGGTCAGGCCGCGTCCGGCCTGCCTACGGATGGCGTGGGCGACCGGCGGCGGCGAGTGGCCGAACATCGAGCCGGTGTCGCCGAGGCAGAAATCATCGAGCCGATTGCCGTCGATGTCAGTGATAGTGGCGCCTCTGGCGCTGTCGACCATTATCGGGAACGGCGTCGGCCAGTCGTTCATCCAGTGCATCGGCACGCCGCCGAAGAAACCCGGCAGGCCGTTGCCGACCTTGGCTGCCGATTTCGGCCTTGCCTTGCGGAAGGCTTCGGCCTCGGTCTCGCGCAGATCGGCGATGCGAGCAGTGCTGATGCCACCGATAGAAGTCTTTGAATGGTCGCTCGTAGGCAATGAATGCCCCTCTCATAGGGGAATAGGGGAATAGGGGAATAGGGGAGTAGGGCAGTAGGGCAGTAGGGCAGGGAGATGGTGTCAGTAGGGTTTGCGCTGGCGCGCCGCTTCCTTTTTGTTTTCCTACTCCCCTACTCCCCGACACCCCATCACCCCCAGCACCCGAGGGAGAACCCAAA
>NZ_JBVVQO010000011.1:111501-168662 GCF_055811215.1 Mesorhizobium sp. WSM4819 | reverse complement strand
GTAGGGCAGTAGGGCAGTAGGGCAGTAGGGCAGTAGGGCAGTAGGGCAGTAGGGCAGTAGGGCAGTAGGGCAGTAGGTATTGTCTTCCCTACTCCCTTACTGCCCTATTCCCCTATTCCCTTCAAATTATGCTGCCAGATCGCGCAGCACATATTGCAGGATGCCGCCGTTCTTGAAGTAGTCGAGTTCGTCCAGCGTATCGATGCGGCAGATGATCGGAATGTTCTTCACCGTGCCGTCGCCATAAGTGATCTTCGCGATCATCTTCTGACGCGGTTTGATGGCGCTCAGTCCGTCGATTTCGACCAGTTCGTCGCCCTTGAGGTTGAGCGAGGCCCATGAGGTGCCCTCCTCGAAGACGAAGGGGATGACCCCCATGCCGACCAGGTTCGAGCGGTGGATGCGCTCGAAGGACTGAGCGATGACGGCGCGAACACCCAACAGGTTGGTGCCCTTGGCCGCCCAGTCGCGCGACGAGCCGTTGCCGTATTCGACACCGGCGAAGATGACCAGCGGCACGCCTTCCTTCTTGTACTCCATGGCGGCGTCGTAGATCGATTTCTCTTCCTTCGACGGATAGTGGATCGTGTAGCCGCCTTCGCGGCCGTTCTCGCCCAGCATGTGGTTGCGGATGCGGATGTTGGCGAAGGTGCCGCGCATCATCACCTCGTGATTGCCGCGCCGCGTGCCGTACTGGTTGAAGTCGGCGACGCCGACGCCATGGTCGGTAAGATACTTGCCGGCCGGAGAGGCCGCCTTGATCGAGCCGGCCGGAGAGATGTGGTCGGTGGTGATCTTGTCGCCGAACAGCCCGAGCACGCGGGCGCCCTTGATGTCGCCGATCCTGCCGAAGCCCGATGTCATGCCAGCGAAGTAGGGCGGGTTCTGCACATAGGTCGAATTGTTGTCCCAGGAATAGGTCTGGCCTTCCGGCGCCTTGACGTTCTGCCAGTATTCGTCGCCCTTGAAGACGTCGGCATATTTGCGGGCGAACAGTTCGCGCGTCACGTTCTTCTCGATGAACTCCTGGATCTCGACCGAGCTCGGCCAGATGTCCCTGAGGTAGACCGGGTTGCCGTCGCGGTCCTCGCCGAGCGGTTCGGTGGTCAGATCCTTGGTCACGGTCCCGGCCAGTGCGTGGGCGACGACCAGCGGCGGCGAAGCGAGGTAGTTCGCCTGCACGTCGGGCGAGACGCGGCCTTCGAAATTGCGGTTGCCGGAAAGCACCGCGGCAGCAATCAAGCCCTTGTCGTTGATGGTTCTGGAGATCGGCGCCGGCAACGGGCCGGAATTGCCGATGCAGGTGGTGCAGCCGAAGCCGACCAGATTGAAGCCGATCTGGTCCAGTTCCTTCTGCAGGCCGGATTTCTCCAGATATTCGGCGACGACCTGGCTGCCCGGCGCCAGCGATGTCTTGACCCACGGCTTCTGCTTGAGCCCGAGCCGGTTGGCGTTGCGTGCCAGCAACCCGGCGCCGATCAGCACGCTCGGGTTCGACGTGTTGGTGCAGGAGGTGATGGCGGCAATGACGACGTCGCCATGGCCAAGGTCGTAGTCGGTGCCCTCGACGGCATAGCGCTTGTCGATTTCGACCGCCTTCTTGTATTCGGTTTCCATCGCCTTGACAAAGCCGGCCGGAATGCCTTCAAGCGCGACCCGGCCCTCTGGACGCTTGGGGCCGGCCATCGACGGCACGACACTGCCGAGATCGAGCTCGAGCAGGTCGGTGAAGACCGGATCGGCCGACCCGGTATCGCGCCACATGCCTTGCGCCTTGGCGTATGCCTCGACCAGCGCGATGCGGTTTTCCTCGCGGCCGGACATGGTGAGATAGCGGATAGTTTCGCCATCGACCGGAAAGAAGCCGCAGGTCGCGCCATATTCGGGCGCCATGTTGCCGATGGTGGCGCGGTCGGCCAGCGTCATGTTGGACAGACCCGGACCGAAGAATTCGACGAACTTGCCGACGACGCCCTTCTTGCGCAGCATCTGGGTGACGGTGAGCACGAGATCGGTGGCGGTGACGCCTTCCCTGAGCCTGCCGGTGAGCCGGAAGCCGATGACTTCGGGCAACAGCATGGAGACGGGCTGGCCAAGCATCGCGGCCTCGGCCTCGATGCCGCCGACGCCCCAGCCGAGCACGCCAAGGCCGTTGATCATGGTGGTGTGCGAATCGGTGCCGACGCAGGTGTCGGGATAGGCGGTGGTTTCGCCGCCTTCAGTGTTGGTCCATACGACCTGGCCGAGATATTCGAGATTGACCTGGTGGCAGATGCCGGTGCCGGGCGGCACGACGCGGAAGTTGCGGAAGGCCTGCTGGCCCCATTTCAGGAATTTGTAGCGTTCCTCGTTGCGCTCGTATTCAAGCTCGACATTCCTGGCGAAAGCCAGCGGCGTGCCGAACTCATCGACGATGACCGAGTGGTCGATGACCAGGTCGACCGGCACCAGCGGATTGATCTTTTGCGGGTCGCCGCCGAGCGAGGCCATGGCATCGCGCATGGCGGCCAGGTCGACCACGGCCGGAACGCCGGTGAAATCCTGCATCAGCACGCGGGCCGGGCGATAGGCGATCTCGACCCCGGCGGTGCCCCTGTCGGTCAGCCAGCCGGCAACCGCCTGGATGCTCTCCTTGGTGACCGAACGGCCGTCCTCGTTGCGCAGCAGGTTCTCCAGCAGCACCTTCATCGAATATGGCAACTGGGCGATGCCGGTGAGGCCGTTCTTCTCGGCCTCGACGAGGTCGTAATAAACATAGTCGGAGCCGCCCGCGGTCAGCGTGCGGCGGCAATTGAAACTATCGAGGGATTTTGACACGTGCGATCCGTCCTTGTCTGTTCAGCCTGAAAGGGAACGGACGCCGATGGCATGCAATCACGCGCAAAGGTGCGGGTACGGCCATTTCCGCTGTCCGTTCCCAGCCAACCCGAGCCGTTCAAGGCGGCGCGTGCGCTGGTTCGGCGCTAATTCGCTTCCCGTGCCGACCGCTGGCACGGATGCCCCGCATATAGAGAATTTCCTGGAATAGTTCTAGACAGTCGAACGGCTATTTTGTGCGATGCGGCAGCTGCCGTGGCGCGATGTTTTCGGGACGGGCATGGAATGCGGCTGATCGCCGAAAATCTGGGCGGCGAACGCGGCGGCGAGGCGGTTTTTTCCGGCATCAACTTTGCCCTTGGCAAAGGCCAGGCGCTGATCGTCACCGGGCCGAACGGCGCGGGGAAATCGACGCTGCTCAGGATAGTTGCCGGGCTGCTGCCGGTGGCGGCAGGCCGTTTGCTTGTCGAAGCTGGCGGTGAGGATTTTCCGTCGGTCGCCTCGGCCTGCCACTATCTCGGCCACCATAACGCGATGAAGACGGCGCTGAGCGTGGCGGAAAATCTGCGCTTCTGGCGCGATTTTTCGGGCGCGGATTTTTTGAGCGCCGAAGAGGCGCTGGCAATGGTCGGGCTTGACGGTATCGGCCATCTGCCGTTCGGCTATCTCTCAACCGGGCAACGCCGCCGCGCGGCGATCGCAAAACTGCTGGTCAGCCGGCGGCCGCTGTGGCTGCTCGACGAGCCGACGGCCGGGCTGGACAAGGCTTCGGAAGAGCGATTCGGCCGGCTGATGCGGGAGCATCTGGACGAGGGCGGAATCATTATTGCGGCGACGCATCTGCCACTGGGGTTGGAGGGGGCACAGGAATTGAGGATGACCGGTTGATGTCGGCGTTCCCGCCTGGGCAAGGGCGTCTCACACCATGCTAGCCCTCTTCCTGCGCGATATTCGCCTGAGTATCCGGGCCGGCGGCGGGGCGCTGACCGGCGTGATCTTCTTTCTCGCGGTGATCGCCACGATCCCCTTCGGCGTCGGGCCGGACCTCAATCTGCTTGCCCGCATCGGCCCGGCGATCCTGTGGATCGGCGCCTTGCTGGCTTGCCTGCTCGGTCTCGACCGATTGTTCCAGGCCGACCGGGAAGACGGCTCGCTCGATCTGCTGGTGCTCGGCGACGACCGGCAGATGCTGGCGCTGACCGTGCTGACGAAATGCCTGGCGCATTGGGCAGGAAGCGTGCTGCCGCTGGTCATCGCCGCACCCCTGCTCGGCCTGTTCATGAACATGGAGCCGATCGGCATCGGCGCCACGGCGCTGACCCTTCTGGTCGGCACGCCGGCGATTACCTTCATCGGCGCTGCCGGTGCGGCGGTGGCGGTGGCGCTGCCGCGCGGCGGGCTGCTGATCTCGGTGCTGGTGCTGCCGCTGACCATCCCGGTGCTGATCTTCGGCGTCTCGGCAAGCTATGGCGCGGTGGCGAACCCTGATCCGTTTCTGCAGCCTTTCCTCATTCTTGCCGCGCTGACCTTGTTTCTTGCCGTGCTGGGGCCGGTTGCGGCAGCGTTGGCGCTGCGCCATGGAACCGACTGATTTGGCCGGCCATCGTTGGTGATTACAGGGCGTCAAAGGCTGCGGCGCTGCTGTCGATTGCGAAGCCGATGGCGCAGGGTTAAAGGAAGGCATGTTGGAACGAAGCGAAATGGTCCGGCTGAAAGGTTTTGCACCGGAGGAGCGACCCCTATGAGCGCGCATGCGCTCTATGTGACCGCTGCCTATGCTATCACGGCCGTGGTGCTGGCCGGGCTGATCGGCTGGATCCTGCTCGACCAGCGTGCACGCAGACGAGACCTCGCCGAGCTGGAAGCGTCCGGCGTGCGGCGGCGCTCCGACAAGGCGGGGAAATCATGAGCATGGAGACGGAAACGCCGGCGCGCTCACGCCGCCTGATCGTGCTGTTGCCGCTGCTGATTTTCCTCGGGCTGGCGGGGCTGTTCCTGACGCAGCTGCTGTCCGGCCGCGACACTTCGGAAGTGCCATCGGCGCTGATCGGCCTGCCGGCGCCGCAGACCAATCTGCCGGCGCTGGAGGGCATGAATTTGCCGGGGCTCGATTCCAGGCAGTTCGCCGGCAAGGTCACGCTCGTCAACGTCTTCGCGTCGTGGTGCGGGCCGTGCCGCGACGAACATCCGCTGCTGCTGGCGCTGTCGCAGGACAAGCGCTTCGTCATCGCCGCCCTCAACTACAAGGACCAGCCGGAAAACGCTCGCCGGTTCCTCGGCGATCTCGGCAACCCGTTCCAGGCGATCGGCGTCGACACGGCAGGGCGCGCGGCGATCGACTGGGGGGTCTACGGCGTGCCGGAAACCTTCGTCGTCGGCAAGGACGGCAAGATCGCCTACAAGCACGTCGGCCCGCTGACGCCGGGCTCAGCACAAGCGCTGCTGCTGCCGGAGATCGAGAAGGCGCTGGCAGCACCCGGCTGATGGCCCCGCCGTTTCGTCATCCTTGGGTCTTCACTCCGCTTTGCGTCGTTACGCCCAAGGATTACCAACGTGATAGGTCGACCGAAGATTCAGCCGTAGACCTGCTTGTGGACCTGGTAGAGCATTTCGCTGCGGTCGGCGCGCATGTCGGCCAGATCGCGGCTGGAAAAGGAGTCGATTTCGGCGATGAGGCGGTTGTATTGCCGGCGCTTGGCGATGCTGGTGCGAGCGCGGCTCATGAGGCTGTCGAGAATCATAGCGAGGTTCCTTCTGTGCCGCATTGTTGCGGCAGGTTGTTCCTCCCTGATCGATACACAGCATGACATAGTTATGGTGCAGCGCAAAAAGAAGATGTTGCAATGCACCATTGCGCTGGGCGCAGAGCCGGTTAACGGCGCATGGGCCCGTTCTTCCATCCGTCAGTCGAACAAGGGCCGCATTGCCTGTCCCGATACACGATCTTGCCATATTGATCGCCGGCTGGCTTGATCGCGCCGGCACCAACGATTTGCATGACCCGGGAGAAAACCATGGCCGAAGACTACGAAATTCTCGATCCACGCTTTGCGCGGCTGTTCAACGGCAACGCACAGGTGGACAAGCTGTTCACCGGATGCCGGTGGGCGGAAGGGCCGGCCTGGTTTGCGGCCGGCCGTTATGTGGTCTGGTCCGACATTCCCAACAACCGCATGCTGCGCTACGACGAGACCGACGGCAGCGTCAGCGTGTTCCGGCAGCCGTCGGGCAATTCCAATGGCAACACCGTCGACCGGCAGGGCCGGCTGGTCACTTGCGAGCATTCGGGCCGCCGCGTCAGCCGCACCGAGCATGACGGCTCGATCACCACCATCGCCGACAAATGGCGCGGCAAGCGGCTGAACTCGCCCAACGATGCGGTGGTCAAGTCCGATGGTTCGATCTGGTTCACCGACCCGACCTACGGCATCGATACGGACTATGAGGGCGACAAGGCCGAGAGCGAGATCGGCGCCTGCCATGTCTACCGGGCCGACCCCGGCACCGGCGAGATCGAAGCGGTGATCACCGACATGGTCAGGCCCAACGGGCTTGCCTTCTCGCTCGACGAGAGCAAGCTCTATGTCGTCGATACCGGCCGCACGCATGGCGCGCAGAATCCGGCGCATATGCGGGTGTTCGATGTCGACGGGGCCGGCAAGAAGGTCTCAGGCGGAAAGGTCTTCGCCGATTGCACGGCCGGCCTGTTCGATGGTTTCAGGCTCGATGACCAGGGCCGGATCTGGACCAGTGCCGCCGATGGCATCCATTGCTACGATCCGGACGGGACGCTGATCGGCAAGATCAAGGTGCCGGAAGTCGTCGCCAATTGCGTGTTCGGCGGCAACAAGCTGAACTGCCTCTACATCGCCGGCACGACCTCGCTCTACATGGTCCGGCTGATGGTCAACGGCGCAAAGATATTTTGAGCGGCCGCGGGGTTTTCGAAGAGGTCGCTGCGCGCGACTGGTTCGGCGGCGAGACCAATGTCGAGACGTTGAGACGGAAGGAAGTTTGCGAGAGGCTGCGGGACAGCGCCCCCTCTGCCCTGCCGGGCATCTCCCCACGTGGGGGGAGATCGGCAGCTTTGTCGCCGACGCCCTTAGCGTTCGCTCCGCTCCGGGACAACGAAAGCACGGTGGCCGCCGCTTAACGCGACCGGATGAAATCGGCGAAGGCCGAAATGGCGTTGTGCATTGCCAGTTGGCTTGCCGGCTCCGATAGGATTTTGTCCACCTCCGGTGGCCTCTTGCCGAGCAGGGCGATTTCGAGCGCGGTGTCTTCAAAAAGCGCGAAAGACATGGTGCGCATGATCTCGGCCAGAGCCGCGCGGGCAAACAGCGAGCGCGGCGAGGCGTGCACCAGCATGGTCGGCTTGGCGACAGCGGCGTCGCGCGACACCAGCCAGTCGAGCGCGTTCTTCAGCCCGCCCGGCACGCCATGGGCATATTCAGGGCAGGAGACGATCACACCGTCAGCGGCGGTGACCGCGTCGATCAGCGCGGATGCTTGCGGTGGCGTCCGCTCGCCTTCGTCATCCGGATTGAAAATCGGCAAGCGGCCTAGCCCGTCATAGACGATGACGCGGCAGCCAGTCGGCGCATTTTGCGCCAAACCCGCGGTCAACGCCGAATTGGTTGAGGCGGCGCGCAGGCTGCCAGAGATTGCAAGGATGTTGAGCAAAGGAATGGAGATCAGCTTGGACGATTCGTTGCCGGGCACACTACCACATGGTGTGTTTGTATTCTTCGTCCAGCCAGCGGTCGGTCGCCTCGGCCGAATCGGCGAGCGCCAGCTGGTCGCGCAGGATCTGGCCGGGCGTCGGCAGCGTCGCGCGGTCGTACCAGGTTTCCGGCTTCCACAGATCGGAGCGCATGAAAGCCTTGGCGCAATGCATGTAGGCGGCCTTGACCGTCACCAGGACGACGCTTTGCGGTTCCTTGCCGTCGACGGCGAGCCGCTCGCGCAGGCCCGCATCGACGGTGATGCGGGCGTCGCCATTGACGCGCAGCGTCTCGTTCATGCCCGGGATGAGGAAGAGCAGCCCGACCGAAGGGTTGAGAAGAATGTTCTCCAGCGTGTCGAGCCGGTTGTTGCCGGGCCGGTCGGGGATGGCAATGGTCTTCTCGTCGAGCACGGCGGCAAAGCCCGGCCTGTCGCCCTTCGGCGTCACATCGGCATTGCCGGCGCCGTCGGAGGAGCCGATCAGCACGAAGGGGCTTTTGCCGATGAAGGAACGGCTGTGGCCATCCAGCGCCTTCAGTTCCTTGCGGATCGAGCCGTCGGTCGGCCGAGGCGTCTTGTAGATCGTTCTCAGCTCTTCGCGCGTGGTGACGAATTCCATGCCGTCTCCTTGATCGTTACTTGCCGG
The DNA here is from genome assembly GCF_055811215.1 of Mesorhizobium sp. WSM4819. Lineage (NCBI taxonomy): Bacteria > Pseudomonadati > Pseudomonadota > Alphaproteobacteria > Hyphomicrobiales > Phyllobacteriaceae > Mesorhizobium > Mesorhizobium sp. WSM4819. Next base: position 160,474 of record NZ_JBVVQO010000011.1, on the reverse strand, counting down.
GCTTCCCTTCTGTTCCGGTCTTGCCTTCAAGCGAATGGCGCATGATCAGCGGCATCTGGCTGAAGGTGAAGAGAAGGGTGATGGGCATGATGCCCCAGACCTTGAAGGTAACCCAGGCGTCAGTGGAAAAATTCCGCCAGACGACTTCGTTGACAAGGGCCAGGAACAGGAAAAACAGGCCCCAGCGGAAAGTGAGTTTCTTCCAGCCCTCGGCATCGAGGCTGAAGGCCGAATCGAAGACGTAGCCGAGCAGCGACTTGCCGAAAAACAGGCCGCCGAGCAGCACGCCGCCGAACAGCATGTTGACGATTGTCGGCTTCATCTTGATGAAGATGTCGTCCTGGAGGTAGAGCGTCAGCGCGCCGAAGACGAAGACGACGACGCCCGACACCATCGGCATGATCGGCAAGGTGCGGGTGAGCAGCCAGGACGCGGCCAGCGCGATCGCGGTCGCGGCCATGAACAGGCCCGTGGCGACGAAGATCGGTCCGCCGAATTCGGCCAGCACCGGAAATTTCTGCGACAGCCATGCGCCACGGGCGTTAGCGAAGAAGAACACCATCAACGGGCCGAGCTCCAGCACCAGCTTGAGCAGCGGATTGACGCCTTCCTTCTTCTGTTTCTGCGGGTCGGAGGGGTCGCGTTCGAGGATGCGCGGGTTCATAGGCTTTCCTTCTTGCGCATGATCCTGTCCAAAAAGTCTGCAACTTTTTGGGATCAAGCTTGTTATGCCACTCCAGCGATCGCCCTGGCGAACTCGCTTGCGGAGAATGGTTCGAGGTCGTCGACCTGTTCGCCGACGCCGATGAAATAAACCGGCAATTTGTGCTTTGCCGCAATCGCCACCAGAATACCGCCGCGTGCCGTGCCGTCCAGCTTGGTCATCACCAGGCCGTTGACGCCGGCGACATTGCGGAAGATCTCGACCTGGTTGAGCGCGTTCTGGCCTGTGGTGGCGTCGACCGTCTGCAGCACGGTGTGCGGCGCCTCCGGATCGAGCTTGCCCAGCACCCGGACGATCTTTTCGAGTTCTGCCATCAGCTCGGTCTTGTTCTGCAGCCGCCCGGCGGTGTCGATGATCAGCACGTCGGAGCCGGCTTGCCTGGCCTGTTCGAAGGCATCGTAGGCGAGGCCGGCGGCGTCGGCGCCAAGCTTCGAGGCGATGACCGGCGACCTGGTGCGCTCGCCCCAGATCTTCAATTGCTCGATCGCCGCGGCACGGAACGTGTCGCCGGCGGCGAGCATCACCGACAGGCCGCCGTCGGTCAGCTTTGCCGCCAGCTTGCCGATGGTCGTGGTCTTGCCGGTGCCGTTGACGCCGACGACAAGGATGACATGCGGCTTGTGGCTGAGGTCGAGCTCCAGCGGCAAGGCGACATGGGTCAGCACCTTCTCCACCTCGGTCGCCATGATGGCGCGCACTTCCGTCTCGGAGACGTCCTTGCCGTAGCGGCTGGCAGCCAGCGAATCGGTGATGCGCAAAGCCGTCTCCATGCCGAGATCGGCGCGGATCAGCACGTCCTCCAGATCCTGCAGCGTGTCCTCGTCGAGCTTGCGCTTGGTGAAGACGCCGGCGATGTTGCCCGACAGTTCCCGGGAAGAGCGGGCGAGCCCCTCCTTCATGCGCTGGAACCACGAGCGTTTCGGCGCCGGTTCCGGCGCCTTCTGCGGCTCGGCTCTCTGCTCGACCTTCTTGGTGACGGTGACCTTGCCGGGAGCCGGCTTTGGCTCCGGTGGCGGTTGCGGAACGGGCTCGCGCTTTACCTCCCCATCGAGGGGAGGGTGGGGCGCTGGAATGGCTTCAGGTTCGGGCGCAATCTCCGCAAGGACCGGCTTTGCCTCGACTGGCGCCGGCTGGCGAATGGGGGGCGGGATTTCGGCCGCCGGCGCCTCAGGCTCGGGCGCAGTTAAGGGGGCCCCGGCTGGCGGTGCGGCATCTTGCGCAGGTCCGCGCTGCCCCTCACCATTACCCTCTCCCCGCAAGGAACGGGGAGAGGGGGGCGTCAGCGCAGGCGCTTCTTCTTTGCCGCTTTCAAAAGGAGGCTCGGCGGGACGATCAGCACGCTTCTCCCCGTCACTATACGGGGAGAAGGTGCCGGCAGGCGGATGAGGGGCAGCGTCACGTTCGGATGACGGACCCTCAGTCTGGACGATCTCAGGCTGCGTCAGCGTTGGCTCAGGAATTTCCTCCGGCTCTGGCTCCGGAGGAGACTCGACGGGAGCCGCCGGAATCTCCTCTGGCGCCGGCTCCTCGGCAGGCGGCTGCAACTCCTCTACCGGAGCAGGTTCCGGCTGGATTTCAGGCTCGGGCGGAATGGTCGGAGCGGGCTCGGCCTCTTCAACAGGCGCCGGCTTCAGCGCCTCGAGCGCGTCCCATTTGATCGGCGGCAGCGGTGCGGTCTCGTCGATCCGCTCCTCGACCACCTCCTTCTTGCCGAACGAAAATATCTTCTTGAAAAAACCAGCCATGTTCTTGCGTCTCAGGCGGCGCGGGCGGCAAGCGGCGCCGCGATCAGCCGCGCGCCGTCATCGCCGGCGATATCAGCCTCGACGATTTCGCCCGGCGCGCCGGCGGAGATCGCGGCGAGCGTAAACCCTTCGGTGCGGCCGAGCCCGTCGCGCTCGACCAGGATCGACTGGCGTGTTCCGGCGAGCGAGGAAAGGTGGCTGCGATAGGCGGCGTCACCGGCGGCGCGCAGCCGTGCCGCACGCTGCTTGACCAGTTCGCGGCGAAGCTGCGGCATGCGCGCGGCGGGGGTGCCTTCGCGCGGCGAAAACGGAAAGACGTGGAGATGCGTCAGCCCGCATTCCTCGACGATCTCCAGCGATTTTTCGAACATGGCGTCCGTCTCGGTCGGGAAGCCGGCGATGATGTCGGCGCCGAAGACGATGCCGGGACGCAATTTGCGCAAATCCTGGCAAAAACGGATCGACTGATCCCGGTTGTGCCGGCGCTTCATCCGTTTCAGGATCATGTCGTCACCGGACTGCAGCGACAGATGCAGATGCGGCATCAGCCGAGGCTCGGTGGCGATGGCGTCGAGCAGATCGTCGTCAGCCTCGATCGAATCGATCGAGGAAAGGCGCAGGCGTTTCACGTCAGGCACCTGCTTCAGGATTGTCTTGACCAATTTGCCGAGCTTCGGGCTGCCCGGCAGGTCGGCGCCGAAACTGGTCATGTCGACGCCGGTCAGCACGATCTCGGCATAGCCATTGCCGCTCAGCCGCTTGACCTGCTCGACCACGGCGCCCATCGGCACCGAGCGCGAATTGCCGCGGCCATAGGGGATGATGCAGAAGGTGCAGCGATGGTCGCAGCCGTTCTGAACCTGGACGAACGCCCGCGCCCGGCCTTCGATGGCGTCGACCATGTGGCCGGCCGTCTCGCGCACCGAAAAGATATCGTTGACGCGAGCCTTCTCGGTGTCGTTGACGCCGAAATCCGGCAGCGCGCGATAGGAATGCGCCTTCAGCTTTTCCTCATTGCCAAGGACGAGATCGACCTCGTCCATGGCGACGAAATTCTGCGGCTCGGTCTGCGCGGCGCAGCCGGTGATGATGATGCGGGCCTGCGGGTTCTCGCGGCGGGCCTTGCGGATCGACTGTTTTGCCTGGCGCACCGCCTCGCCGGTGACGGCGCAGGTGTTGAAGATGATGGCGCCGCCTTCCAGCGCGCCAAGGCCGGCGCTTTCCGCCTCTCGCCGCATCACCTCGGATTCGTAGGTGTTCAGCCGGCAGCCGAAGGTGACGACGTCAACACTTTTGGGAAGAGCGGGACCCTTCTTGGCAAGAGGAGCCATCAGGCGGCGCTTTCGGTGTCGCGGGCCCACACGCCGGTCGCCGGGTCGAAGCTGCCGGAAAATTCCCATTCGGCGGCACCGGTGAGGATGACGTGGTCGTCGCCGCGCCACTCGACATGCAAGGAGCCGCCTCCGGGCGTCACCAGAGAGACGCTGCGTCCGGTCCGCCTGGTGCGCGCGGCAGCGACGACGGCGGCACAAGCCGCCGTGCCGCAGGCCTTGGTCAGGCCGGCGCCGCGCTCCCAGGTGCGGATGACCATCGTCTCGGACGAGGTCACCCGCGCGATGGTGATGTTGGCCCGTTCGGGGAAGATCGGGTGGTTTTCGAGCAGCGGACCGAAGCGGTCGAGCTCATAGGACCAGACGTCGCGGTCGACCCAGAAGATGGCGTGCGGATTGCCCATCGACACCACCGAGGGCGAGTGCAGCACCGGCGCGTCGATCGGGCCGACCTGCAGCTCGATCATGCGGGTATCGCGGAATTCCTCGGCGAGTGGAATATCCTGCCAGCCGAAATGCGGCTTGCCCATGTCGACAGAGATCAGCCCGTCGGCATGTTCTTCGGCGTTGAGGATGCCGGCGACGGTCTCGAAGGCGAATGTCTTCTGGCCGGTCTCGGCGGCAAGTGCCTGCACCACGCAGCGCATGCCGTTGCCGCAGGCCTGCGCGCCGGTTCCGTCGGAATTCAGGATGTCGATGAAAAAGGCAGTGCCCGGCGTTCTGGCGTCGTGAATCGCCATGATCTGATCGAATTTCGTCGCGGCATCGGCATTGAGCGCAAGGGCGGCAGCCGGCGCCACCCGGTCGGCGCGACCACGCATGTCGGCAACGATGATTTCGTTGCCGATGCCGTTCATCTTGGCGAAGGGGGCAGTGCTTGCCATGGATCGAAAGGTCTCATGCCGGTTTGGCGCCTATATGGCGGATAGCGGCCGGAATTACCAGTGCGAGACGCCAGCGCGCCGTGCGTCGACTTGGACGCACAAAGTACGCTCTGACATTTTTAAACCTGCGCATCGTGCTTCCTGAAAATCGATTCCGATTTTCGGGCGGATGCGGCTAAAGCGCGTCACGTTTGAGCCGATTCATGCAACGCGCTTTAGGTTCTTGTTTTATCCATGTAGTTATCGCAATACCGCTACGCACTTTTGCGCGACATGCATTACGCCACCGCCAAGACGCCAAGCATGACCAGCAGGAAGATGATCAACACAATGCCGATGAGAATGCGGGCGCCGGTGGCGGCGGCTCCGGCCAATGCCGGCATGCCGAGCAGGCTGGCCGCGGCCGCGATTATCAGAAGAATGACAATCCATTTGATCATGGGAAATCCCTCGCAGCCGACGGTTGTGGACGACTACCAACGCGGTTGCGACGTCCCGGTTCCCCTGGGGGCCTCTGGGGGGCCGGGTCGCCAGCCTAGAGCGCCGGCACGTCCCAGACTTCGCCGGGACGCAGGGCGCGAAAGCGTTCTTGCGGGACACCTTGATCGTCGAGGGCCTCGCCAAGCTTTCTTGCCGGCTCGTCGATCGGCTCGTTGGTGAGCCGGAACGTGCCCCAATGGCAGCCGGCGGCATAGGCGGCGTTGCACAACAGCATGCCTTGCACCGCCTCCTCCGGGTTCTGATGGTGTGGCGCCATGAACCAGCGCGGCTCGTAGGCGCCGATCGGCAGGATGGCGAGGCGGAAGCCGCCGTGCCTTGCGGCCATCAGCCGGTAGTTGATGCCATCGTGGAAACCGGTGTCGCCGGCGAAATAGACCTTTCCGCCCGGCGTCTCGATCACAAAGCCCGCCCACAGCGCCATGCGCCGGTCGCGGGTGCCGCGCGCCGACCAGTGGTGCACCGGCTCGACATGGATGGCGACGTCGTTGCCGATCTCGACCCGTTCGCCCCAGTCATGCACGGAAAGCCGCATGCCGGGAACGCCGACATCGATGATGGCGTCGTTGCCGAGCGGCGTCAGCACCAGCGGGTCGTGCTTTGTCTTCAGCCGCTTCAGCGTGGCGAGGTCGAGATGATCGTAGTGGTTGTGGCTGACCAGCACGAGGTCGATCGGCGGCAGTTTGGAGAAGGCGATGCCCGGCGGATTGACCCGTTTCGGCCCGGCAAAGGGGAGCGGCGAGGCCCGCTGCGACCAGACCGGGTCGGTAAGGATGTTCAGGCCGGCTGTCTGGATGAGCAGCGAGGAATGGCCGACCATGGTCAGCCTCAGCCCGGAGCCGTCGATCCGCTTGGCCGGTGTCGCCTGATGAAACGGACTCGGATCCGCCGTCGGCCATTTCGAGCGCTCGCCGCCCAGCTGCCACTTCAAAAGATCGGAAAAGCGGGCAGGCGGCTTGCCGTTGGGATTGAAGAACAAGGCGCCGTCGAAATGATCGCTGGGCGGCCCGCTATAGTAGCGGTTGGCCGCCCTTTTTCTCGCAGCCAAGATTTCGCCTCCGGCAAGGTTCGGTTTCATCAGAGATAGGACCGAAGCGGGCTGGCGCAAGCATTTGGCGGCCGGACACCAGGGGCAGGCCTGTCCAGGCAAACCGCTGCGCAGCCTCGGCTCAGACCCCAGGACAGGTTTTCGGGCGGCACGCATTTGTGGCAAAGTTGCAACAGGTGCCGCCGCAAATGCTATTTTAACCATACAGGGTTGAAATTTTGCCACCTTCTCCGTCTTGGTAAAGGGGATATTGTGCGGACGGCAGCCCAGCCGGATCCGACGGAGGTTTGAAATGAATTTTTCGAAAACCGGTCTGCTGGCCGTATCGCTGGCCGCGCTCTTTGCGAGCGGCTGTTCAACGTCAAGGTTCTCGCCGATGGACCAGCAGCCGGCGCCGCTGCAAGCCGCGCCCTCCGGCAAGGTGACCGCAAACCAGCTGCCGCCGCCGGCGTCGCCCGGCACCGCCGACCCGTCGAAATTTCCGACGGCGCCGCAAGGTCCTCAGGTCGCCTCGCTGCCGCCGGACGGAACGGCTCCGGCCGGAGCCCCGGATCTTACCGCAAGCAGCGTCGCCGGCGTGTGGAAGGCCAGCGTGTCCGGCCAGAGCTGCCAGGTGGCGACGCCGCAGACCAAATTCGGCTCCGGCTATCGGGCTGGACCGCTGCATTGCCCGGCACCGATCGACGGCATCAAATCCTGGAACGTCGCCGGCAAGCAGTTGACGCTGTACGACGCGAATGGCGGCACGCTGGCACGGCTCTACTCCTCGGGCGGAGAGAAATTCGACGGCCAGACTTCCAACGGCCTGCCGATCTCGCTTACAAGAGGCTGACCCGCCCGCCCCTATTGTTTTTACGCGATTCCGAAAACCGCTACACGCTTTTCCCGGAATTGCTCTCTTTTGTTTTTACGCAATTCCGGACAGAAAACCGCTACACACTTTTCTTGGAATTGCTCCGGAACGACGTGACCGATGCATCTGCGCGACGGCCTTCAGACCCATGCGACCGTCCGGCAGCGTTACGACCATTGGGTCGATACGGGCGTGATCGACCGCGATCCGGCGCAGGAGCGGGTCGTCGCGGCACTCGACCGGCTGATCGACGAGATTTCGGCAAAACGGCTGGCGCACAAATCGAGCGCGCTGGGCTGGCTGTTCGCTCGCAAGCGCGAGACGCGCGAGGCCGTCAAGGGGCTCTATATCCACGGCGGCGTCGGCCGCGGCAAGACCATGCTGATGGACATGTTCGTCGAGCTGGTGCCGGTCCGGCGCAAACGGCGTGTGCATTTCAACGACTTCATGGCCGATGTGCAGGACCGCATCCAGAAGCACCGGCAGGCGCGTAAAGAGGGCACCGTCAGGGAAGACGACCCGATCGCGCCGGTGGCCCGCGCGCTGGCCGAGGAAGCCTGGGTGCTGTGCTTCGACGAGTTTTCCGTCACCGACATCGCCGACGCGATGATCCTGTCGCGGCTGTTCTCGGCGCTGTTTGCCAACGGCGTCGTGCTGGTCGCCACATCCAATGTCGCGCCGCAGGATCTCTACGGCGACGGCTTGAACCGCAAGCTTTTCCTGCCCTTCATCGCCATCCTGGAGCGGCATGCGCAGGTGATTGCCCTCGATGCCGACAAGGACTATCGGCTGGACAAGCTCAGCCGCCTGCCGGTCTATGTCACCCCTGCCGATGCCGCCGCCGATGCGGTCCTCGACGAGGCCTGGAACGTGATGACGCATGGCAGGCCGACGCAGGCAGCGGCCCTGACGGTGAAGGGCCGGCAGGTCGTCGTGCCGCGCGCCGCCGGCGACGCAGCGCGGTTTTCCTTTGCCGATCTCTGCGAAAACCCGCTCGGCGCCCGCGATTTCCTGGCGATTGCCGGCCGCTTCTCGACCGTCTTCATTGATCATGTGCCGGTGCTTGGCGAAGGCATGCGCAACGAGGCAAAGCGCTTCATCCTGCTGATCGACACGCTCTACGACCATCATGTGCGGCTGGTGGTGAGCGCCGCCGCGCCGCCAGCGGAGCTTTATACGGCCAGGCGCGGCAACGAGGTCTTCGAGTTCGAGCGCACCGCGTCGCGGCTGATCGAAATGCAGAGCCACGAATGGCTGGAAGACTGGATGGAGAGGCAGAAGGCGACGCTGACCGAAGCGCAGCAGGCTCGAGCCTGAAGATAGTCTCCGGAAGGTCGCGATCCTTCGCGCCCCCCGCTGTCCCGCGGCAATGGCCTGATGAGACAAAACAATCCAGCCTGACCGGTTCATCGAACACATCTTCGGCGACCCGCATCACAAGGGCGTCATCGCCGAGAAACAGCCTTCTTGTTTCCATCTTCATTGCGTAACTTCCCAAGTCGGCTCAATTTTTTTGACGTTTACGTAAATCCCAACCCATCTAACCGATTGAAAACTCTCACTCCAAAATAATCGTTTGAATATTCTATGCGCCGGGGCTATTGGGTGCGGCGAAATCTTCGCGGCTTCCCGCCGCATTCCGGCCTCCTTCCTCGACGCCGTCATCCAATTCGTTAAGGGATTTGGGCGCCGTCACAGTCTAAAGGGAAAACATCCTGACATGGCACGCAACAAGATAGCGCTCATCGGCTCGGGCATGATCGGCGGCACGCTCGCCCACATGATCGGCCTCAAGGATCTCGGCGATGTTGTGCTGTTCGATATCGCCGAGGGCATCCCGCAAGGCAAAGGGCTGGATATCGCGCAGTCGTCGCCGGTCGATGGGTTCGATTCCAGGCTGACCGGCGTCAATGATTATGCCGGCATCGAGGGTGCCGACGTCTGCATCGTCACCGCCGGCGTGCCGCGCAAGCCGGGCATGAGCCGCGACGACCTTTTGGGCATCAATCTGAAGGTCATGGAGCAGGTTGGCGCGGGTCTCAAGAAATACGCGCCGAAAGCCTTCGTCATTTGCATCACCAACCCGCTCGACGCCATGGTCTGGGCGCTGCAGAAGTTCTCCGGCCTGCCGAAGAGCCATGTCGTCGGCATGGCCGGCGTGCTCGACAGTTCGCGCTTTCGCTATTTCCTGGCCGAGGAATTCAAGGTGTCGGTCGAGGATGTCACCGCCTTCGTGCTCGGCGGCCATGGCGATTCCATGGTGCCGATGATCCGCTATTCGACGGTCGCCGGCATCCCGCTGCCCGACCTCATCAAGATGGGCTGGACCTCGAAGGAAAAGCTCGACCAGATCGTGCAGCGCACCCGCGACGGCGGCGCCGAGATCGTCGGCCTGCTCAAGACCGGCTCGGCCTTCTACGCACCGGCCGCCTCGGCGATCGCCATGGCCGAAGCCTATCTCAAGGACAAGAAGCGCGTGCTGCCCTGTGCTGCGCATCTCTCCGGCCAGTATGGTGTCAAGAACACCTATGTCGGCGTGCCGGTGGTGATCGGCGCCGGCGGCGTCGAGCGCGTCATCGAGATCGAGCTCGGCAAGGCCGAGCAGAAGATGTTCGACAATTCGGTGGCGGCGGTGCAGGGCCTGTGCGAGGCTTGCGTCAAGATCGCTCCGCAACTCGCCGCCAAGTGATCCCCCAGCAGCTGATCTGGAGACAACGCGCATGAACATCCATGAATATCAGGGCAAGGCGCTGCTGAAGGGCTTTGGCGCACCGGTGGCCGAAGGCGTGCCGGTGTTTAGGGCAAGCGAGGCGGAAGCCGCCGCCAGGGCACTGCCCGGCCCGCTCTATGTGGTGAAAAGCCAGATCCATGCCGGCGGCCGCGGCAAGGGCAAGTTCAGGGAGCTTGGCCCCGACGCCAAGGGCGGCGTCAGGCTGGCGAAATCGGTGGCCGAGGTCGTCGCCAACGCCAAGGAAATGCTTGGCCACACGCTGGTCACCAAGCAGACCGGCCCCTCGGGCAAGCAGGTCAACCGCCTCTACATCGAGGACGGCGCCGACATCGAGCGCGAGCTCTATCTGTCGCTGCTGGTCGATCGCTCCGTCGGCCGCAACGCTTTCGTCGTTTCGACCGAGGGCGGCATGGACATAGAGGCGGTCGCCCACGACACGCCGGAAAAGATCATCACCGTCGCCATCGACCCGGAAAAAGGTGTGACGGCGGATGATTTGAAAGAACTCAACGGCGCGCTGAAGCTCGACGGCGACGCCGCCAAGGACGGCGAGACGTTGTTCCCGATCCTCTACAAAGCCTTCGTCGAGAAGGACATGAGCCTGCTCGAAGTCAACCCGCTGATCGTCATGAAGAATGGCCGGCTGCGCGTGCTCGACGCAAAAGTGTCGTTCGACAACAACGCGCTGTTCCGCCATCCCGACGTGATGGAGCTGCGCGACATCACCGAAGAGGACGAGAAGGAGATCGAGGCGTCGAAATACGACCTCGCCTACGTCGCGCTCGACGGCAATATCGGCTGCATGGTCAACGGCGCCGGCCTCGCCATGGCGACGATGGATATCATCAAGCTCTACGGCGCCGAGCCCGCCAACTTCCTCGACGTCGGCGGCGGTGCGTCGAAGGAGAAGGTGACGGCGGCGTTCAAGATCATCACCAAGGACCCGGCGGTCAAAGGCATCCTGATCAACATCTTCGGCGGCATCATGAAGTGCGACATCATTGCCGAGGGCGTCATTGCGGCGGTCAAGGAAGTCGGCCTGCAGGTGCCGCTGGTGGTGCGGCTGGAAGGCACCAATGCCGAGCTCGGCAAGAAGATCATCAACGACAGCGGGCTCAACGTCGTCTCGGCCGACGACCTAGACGACGCAGCCAAGAAAATCGTGGCGGCGGTGAAGGGCTGATCCGGTGCCTCCGCACAAGATAAACCTGGTCGAGGCGGCGGATCAGAAGATCAAAAAGGTCTTCGATCCGCATATCGCCGGCGACGTCAACGACGCCCAGGTCAAGATCGCCAAGTTCGGCGATGTCTTCGACTGGCATGCGCATGACAACGAGGACGAAGCGTTCCTGGTGCTGCGCGGCCGCATCGCCATCGATTTCCGCGACGGCACGGTGGAGCTTGGCAGCGGCGAGTTCATCGTCGTGCCGCGGTCCGTCGAGCACCGGCCGCGCTCGCTGAGCGAACAGCCGGTGGTGCTGATGTTCGAGCCGGCGACGACACTCAACACCGGCAACGCCAAAAGTGACCTTACCGTCGCCGATCTCAAGCGTCTCTGACCTGACGATGACCGCGTAGCCTTCCTCCATCAACGGTTTGTAAAAAGGACCACCATGTCCATTCTCGTCGACAAGAACACCAAGGTCCTCGTGCAGGGCCTGACCGGCAAGACCGGCACGTTCCATACCGAACAGGCGCTGGCCTATCACGGGACAAAAATGGTCGGCGGCATCCACCCGAAGAAGGGTGGCGAGACGTGGACCGGCGCCGCGGGCGAGAGCTTGCCGATCTTTTCCACCGTCGCTGAAGGCAAGGCGAAGACCGGCGCCAATGCATCTGTCGTCTATGTGCCGCCGGCAGGCGCCGCCGAGGCGATCCTGGAGGCGATCGAAGCCGAAATCCCGCTGATCATCTGCATCACCGAGGGCATCCCGGTGATCGACATGATCAAGGTCAAGGCGCGGCTCGACCGCTCGACATCGCGGCTGATCGGTCCCAACTGCCCCGGCGTCCTGACCCCCAACGAATGCAAGATCGGCATCATGCCCGGCAACATCTTCCGCAAGGGCTCGGTCGGCGTTGTTTCCCGCTCGGGAACGCTTACCTATGAGGCAGTGTTCCAGACCACCAATGTCGGTCTCGGCCAGACCACCGCCGTCGGCATCGGTGGCGACCCCGTCAAAGGCACTGAGTTCATCGACGTGCTGGAGATGTTCCTCGCCGACGACGAGACACAGTCGATCATCATGATCGGCGAGATCGGCGGCTCGGCCGAGGAAGACGCCGCGCAGTTCCTCAAGGACGAAGCCAAGCGTGGCCGCAAGAAGCCGATGGCCGGTTTCATCGCCGGGCGCACGGCCCCGGCCGGCCGCACCATGGGTCACGCAGGCGCGGTGATTTCCGGCGGCAAGGGCGGCGCCGAGGACAAGATCGCGGCGATGGAATCGGCCGGAATAAAGGTTTCGCCGTCGCCGGCTCGGCTCGGCACGACGCTGGTCGAAGCGATAAAAGGTTAAGGCAGTAAGGGAGTAGGGCAGTATGGGAGTAGGGGAATAGGAAGAACGGGACGAGTGATGGCAAGTGCCTGGTTCTCCCTACTGCCCTACTGCCTTACTGCCCTACTCCCCTCCAAAACAGGAGACGGAGCCAGGCTCCGCGGAAAAAATGGCAAGACAAGATCAGGCCAACGACCAATTTTCGCTTACCTCTTTCCTCTATGGCGGCAATGCCGACTACATCGACGCGCTCTACGCCGCCTATGAGGACGATCCCGCTTCGGTCGACCCCGAATGGCAGGATTTCTTCGCGGCGCTGAAGGACGACGCCGGCGATGTCCGCAAGAATGCCAAGGGCGCCTCATGGGCCAAGCCCTCGTGGCCGCTGCAGGCCAATGGCGAACTGGTCTCGGCGCTCGACGGCGATTGGGGCATCGTCGAGAAGCACATCGAGAAGAAGGTCCAGAACAAGGCGGTGATGAACGGGGTCACCCTGTCCGACGCCGACGTCCATCAGGCGACGCGCGATTCCGTCCGCGCCATCATGATGATCCGCGCCTACCGCATGCGTGGCCATTTGCACGCCAATCTCGACCCGCTCGGCATCGCCAAGCTCGAGGATTACAACGAGCTGTCGCCGGAAAACTACGGCTTCACATCAGCCGACTACGACCGCCCGATCTTCCTCGACAATGTGCTCGGGCTCGAATTCGGCACCATCCGGCAGATGCTAGACATCCTGACCCGCACCTATTGCTCGACGCTCGGCGTCGAGTTCATGCATATTTCCGATCCCGAGGAGAAGGCCTGGATCCAGGCGCGCATCGAGGGCACCGACAAGGAGATCTCCTTCACCGCCGCCGGCAAGAAGGCGATCCTGCAGAAGCTGGTCGAGGCCGAAGGCTTCGAGCAGTTCATCGACGTCAAGTACAAGGGCACCAAGCGCTTCGGCCTCGACGGCGCCGAGGCGCTGATCCCGGCGCTGGAGCAGATCGTCAAGCGCGGCGGGCAGCTCGGCATGAAGGAGATCGTGCTCGGCATGGCGCATCGCGGCCGGCTGAACGTGCTCTCCCAGGTGATGGCCAAGCCGCACCGCGCCATCTTCCACGAGTTCAAGGGCGGCTCGGCCGCTCCCGACGAGGTCGAGGGCTCGGGCGACGTGAAGTACCATCTCGGTGCTTCGTCGGACCGCGAGTTCGACGGCAACAAGGTGCACCTGTCGCTGACCGCCAATCCCTCGCATCTGGAAATCGTCGATCCGGTGGTGATGGGCAAGGCGCGGGCCAAGCAGGACTCTCTGTTCGGCCGCAGCCGCGAGGAGATCGTGCCGCTGGAAGAGCGCGCCAAGGTGCTGCCGCTGCTCCTGCACGGCGACGCGGCCTTTGCCGGCCAGGGCGTGATTGCCGAAATCCTCGGTCTGTCCGGCTTGCGCGGCCACCGCGTCGCCGGCACGCTGCACTTCATCATCAACAACCAGATCGGCTTCACTACCAACCCGCGCTTCTCGCGCTCGTCACCCTATCCGTCGGATGTCGCCAAGATGATCGAGGCGCCGATCTTCCACGTCAATGGCGACGATCCGGAAGCCGTGGTCCATGCCACCAAGGTGGCGATCGAATTCCGCATGAGGTTCCACAAGCCCGTCGTGGTCGACATGTTCTGCTACCGCCGCTTCGGCCACAATGAGGGCGACGAACCGGCCTTCACTCAGCCGATCATGTATCGCAACATTCGCAACCATAAGACGACGGTGCAGATCTATGCCGATCGGCTGATCGCCGAGGGTCACCTCAGCCAGGCCGAATTCGACAAGATGAAGGCCGAATGGCGGACACATCTCGAGCAGGAATTCGAGGTCGGCCAGCATTACAAGCCCAACAAGGCCGACTGGCTGGATGGCGCCTGGTCGGGCCTGCGCACAGCCGACAACCAGGACGAACAGCGGCGCGGCAAGACCGCCGTGCCGGTCAAGACGCTGAAGGAAATAGGCAAGAAGCTGACCGAGGTGCCGAAGGATTTCGGGGCGCACAAGACGATCCTGCGCTTTCTCGAGAATCGCCGCCAGGCGATCGAGTCGGGCGAAGGCATCGACTGGTCGACGGCCGAGGCGCTGGCTTTCGGCGCCATCCTGCTCGACGGCAATCCGGTCCGGCTGTCTGGCCAGGATTCGGAGCGCGGCACATTCTCGCAACGCCACTCCGTGCTCTACGACCAGCGCGACGAGACACGCTACATCCCGCTCAACAATCTGTCGGCGGCGCAGGCCGGCTTCGAGGTCATCAACTCGATGCTGTCGGAAGAGGCCGTGCTCGGCTTCGAATACGGCTACAGCCTGGCCGAGCCGAAGGCGCTGACGCTTTGGGAAGCGCAGTTCGGCGATTTCGCCAACGGCGCCCAGGTGGTGTTCGACCAGTTCATCTCGTCGGGCGAGCGCAAGTGGCTCAGAATGTCGGGCCTCGTCTGCCTGCTGCCGCATGGCTATGAGGGTCAGGGGCCGGAGCATTCGTCGGCCAGGCTCGAGCGCTTCCTGCAGCTTTGCGCCGAAGACAACATGCAGGTGGCCTACTGCACGACGCCGGCCAACTACTTCCACATCCTGCGCCGGCAGTTGAAGCGGGATTTCCGCAAGCCGCTGATCCTGATGACGCCGAAGTCGCTGCTGCGCCACAAGCGGGCGGTGTCGACACTGCCGGAGATGTCGGGCGAAAGCGCGTTCCACCGGCTGTTGTGGGACGATGCCCAGCAACTCCCCGGCCAGGCGATCAAGCTCACCAAGGATTCGAAGATTCGCCGCGTCGTGCTCTGCTCGGGCAAGGTCTATTACGACCTCTACGAGGAGCGCGAGAAGCGCGGCATCAACGACATCTACCTGCTGCGCGTCGAACAGCTCTATCCGTTCCCGGCCAAGGCGCTGATCACCGAACTGTCCCGCTTCCGCAACGCCGAGATGGTGTGGTGCCAGGAGGAGCCCAAGAATATGGGCGCCTGGTCGTTCATCGATCCGTATCTGGAATGGGTGCTGGCGCATATCGACGCCAAGCACCAGCGGGTGCGCTATACCGGCCGGCCGGCCGCGGCGTCGCCGGCGACCGGGTTGATGTCGAAGCATCTCGCCCAGCTTGCCGCCTTGCTCGAAGACGCGCTCGGTGAATAGAACAGAGTTCGGCGAAAAGAACAGAACCGACAGAAAACGGACAGGCACAATGGCTACCGAAATCCGCGTCCCCACTCTTGGCGAATCCGTCACCGAGGCGACCATCGGCAAATGGTTCAAGAAGGTGGGCGACGCGATCGCCACCGACGAGCCGCTGGTCGAGCTCGAAACCGACAAGGTAACGGTCGAAGTGCCGGCCGCGGCAGCAGGAACGCTCAGCGAGATCGCCGTCAAGGAAGGCGAGACGGTCGAAGTCGGCGCTTTGCTCGGCATGATTTCGGCGGGCAACGGGGCGAAGGCGGCAGCACCCGAACCCGCGAAGCCGTCAACATCCGAACCGAAGCAGGACGCGGTATCGCAGGCCTCGGCGCCGACCGCCGCAGCCACCGTCAAGCAAGCCGCGGCCGAGACCGCCAAGATCGCCGGCGATGCCGGGCCGATCGAGGCACGCGCGATGCCGCCGGCGCCAGCGGCGGCGAAGCTGCTAGCCGAAAGCAATCTCGCGGTCGACCAGATCTCGGGTTCCGGCAAGCGCGGCCAGGTGCTTAAGGGCGACGTGCTCGACGCGATCGCCAGGGGCGCTCCGTCGCAGCCGGCCGAGACGCCGAAGGCCCCTGCGCCGGTCGCCGCCCGTGCGCCGTCCTCGGCCGACGACGCGTCGCGCGAAGAGCGGGTGCGCATGACCAAGCTGCGGCAGACCATCGCCCGCCGCCTCAAGGAAGCGCAGTCGACCGCCGCCATGCTGACCACCTTCAACGAGGTGGACATGGGCGCGGTAATGGCGCTCAGGAGCAAATACAAGGACGTGTTCGAGAAGAAGCACGGCGTGAAGCTGGGCTTCATGGGCTTCTTCACCAAGGCCGTCACCCATGCGCTGAAGGAAATCCCTTCCGTCAATGCCGAGATCGACGGCACCGACATCATCTTCAAGAACTACGCCCATATCGGCGTCGCCGTCGGCACCGAAAAGGGCCTCGTCGTGCCTGTTGTGCGCGATGCCGACCAGATGGGAATAGCCGAGATCGAGAAGGAGATCGGCCGGCTGGGCGTCGCCGCGCGTGACGGCAAGCTTTCCGTGGCGGACATGCAAGGCGGGACGTTCACGATTTCCAACGGCGGCGTTTACGGGTCGCTGATGTCGACGCCGATCCTCAACGCGCCGCAGTCGGGCATTCTGGGCATGCATAAGATCCAGGAGCGGCCGGTGGTGGTCGGCGGCCAGATCGTAATCCGACCGATGATGTATCTGGCGCTCTCCTACGATCACCGCATCGTCGACGGCAAGGAAGCGGTGACCTTCCTGGTGCGGGTCAAGGAAAGCCTGGAGGATCCGGAACGGCTGGTGCTCGATCTCTAGGGCCGGTCGAGGTGAGCCGGAGAATGGATCTGCGCCACCGAATGAGTTCCTCTCGTTTGCACTCCGGAATGTTTTTCGCAGCTGTGCTCGCGGCCGGCATTGCGCAGACGGGATCGGCAGCCTTTGCCGCATGCCCGCTCGAACTCGCCGTCTATGGCGATGCCGAAAGTGCGGCCGAGATCGATTTCAGGCCGACCGGGGGATCGGCTGTCGTCACCAACACCTTCAAGATGGTGCTCGATAACGATGTCGTTCTCGACGGGATCGTCATGTGGACGCAAGGCGTGGCGCGGCCGCATGGTTCGCTGATGTACAAATGCCCGACAGGCGATGTCACCGGCGACGAGCTCGCCGCCTGCACGCTGTGGGAGGGGGTCGTCTACAGTGCGGATGACAAGGGCAATATCGCTCTGCTGCCGGCCGAAGGCGTCGACGCGCCGAAGACCCTGATCTTTCCCGACCTCGGACCGTCGCTGCAGAGGTCGACCGCCTATGGCGCCAACGGGTTTTCAAAGGTGCCGTGGGACGTTTTTTCGCTGAAGGGCTGTCAGGAATGAGCGCGGCCAAAAAAGTGCTGCTGGTGACCGGCGGCGGCCGCGGCATCGGCGCTGCCACATCCAGGCTTGCCGTCACGGCTGGATACCGTGTTGCGATCAACTACGCATCGAATGAGGCTGCTGCCACGGCGCTTGTCGAGGCAATCGAACAGGCCGGCGGCGAAGCGCTGGCCATCAAGGGCGACGTTGGCAGCGAGGCCGATATCCAGGCGATGTTCGAGAGGATCGATCATGTCTTCGGGCCGCTCGATGCGCTCGTCAACAACGCTGGCGTGGTCGACCAGAGGGCGCGTGTCGACGAAATGAGCGGAGCACGGCTGGAGCGCATGATGCGCATCAATGTCATTGGCTCCATGCTCTGTGCCCGCGAAGCGGTGAAGCGCATGTCGACCAGCCATGGCGGCGGGGGCGGCGCCATCGTGAATGTTTCCTCGATTGCCGCAAGAATTGGCGGGCCGGGCGAATATGTCGACTACGCCGCCTCGAAGGGCGCGATCGATTCCTTCACGATCGGCCTGGCGCGCGAGGTGGCCGGCGAAGGCATTCGCGTCAACGCGGTCAGTCCAGGGATTGTCGATACCGAAATTCATGCCTCCGGCGGACAGCCGGATCGCGTCGAGAGGATGCGTCACGGCGTGCCGATGCAAAGGGCGGGAACCGCCGAAGAGGTCGCCGCGGCAATTCTCTGGCTCCTGTCGGACGGGGCGTCCTATACGACAGGCGCGAATTTGGAAGTGGGCGGCGGCCGCTAATCCCAGACAAGGCTGAGTGCAGACCAGAAGGAAAAATCATGGCTTATGACGTCGTTATCATCGGATCGGGACCAGGCGGCTATGTCTGCGCCGTCAAGGCGGCACAGCTCGGCCTGAAAACGGCGGTGGTCGAGAAGAACCCGACCTTCGGCGGCACCTGCCTCAATATCGGCTGCATCCCGTCCAAGGCGCTGCTGCATGCCTCCGAGATATTTTCTGAGGCCGGTCATTCCTTCGACACGCTGGGCGTCGAAATCGGCGCGCCGAAGCTCAATCTGGAAAAGATGATGGCGCACAAGGACGCGACAGTGGCGTCCAACGTCAACGGCGTCGCCTTCCTGTTCAAGAAGAACAAGATCGACAGCTTTCGCGGCGCCGGCAAGGTCCTGTCCGCCGGCAAGGTGTCGGTGACCGGCGAGGAAGGCAAGGTCGAGGAGATCGAGACCAGGAACATCGTCATCGCCACCGGCTCCGATGTCACCGGCATCCCGGGCGTCAAGGTCGAATTTGACGAGAAAGTGATCATGTCGTCGACCGGCGCGCTGTCGCTGGACAAGGTGCCGGGCCACCTGGTGGTGGTCGGCGGCGGCGTCATCGGGCTGGAGCTCGGCTCGGTATGGGCCCGGCTCGGCGCCAAGGTGACCGTTGTCGAGTTCCTCGACACCATTCTCGGCGGCATGGACGGCGAGGTCGCCAAGCAGTTCCAGCGCATGCTGTCCAAGCAAGGCATCGAATTCAGGCTCGGCGCCAAGGTGACCGGTGTCGCCAAGGCCAAGAAGGGCGCCACCGTCACCTTCGAGCCGGTCAAGGGCGGCGCGGCCGAGACGATCGAGGCGGATGCGGTGCTGATCGCGACGGGACGCCGGGCCTATTCGGACAGTCTCGGGCTGAAGGAGGCCGGGGTCGAGGTCGACGAGCGCGGCCGGGTCAAGACCGACGGGCATCTCACGACCAATGTTCCCGGCATCTATGCCATCGGCGACGTCATCGCCGGGCCGATGCTCGCCCACAAGGCCGAGGACGAGGGCGTGGCGGTGGCCGAGATCATTGCCGGCCAGGCCGGCCATGTGAATTACGGGGTGATCCCGAACGTCGTCTACACCAGTCCGGAAATCGCCTCGGTGGGCAAGACAGAGGAAGAGCTGAAGGCGGCCGGCATCGACTACAAGGCCGGCAAGTTTCCGTTCAGCGCCAATGGCCGGGCGCGCGCCATGCTGCACACCGACGGCTTCGTGAAGATCCTGGCAGACAAGCAGAGCGATCGCGTGCTCGGCGTCCACATCGTCGGCTTCGGCGCCGGCGAGTTGATCCACGAGGCGGCGGTGCTGATGGAGTTCGGCGGCTCCTCGGAAGACCTTGCCCGCACCTGCCACGCCCATCCGACGATGTCGGAAGCGGTGAAGGAAGCGGCGCTGGCGACCTTCTTCAAGCCGATCCACATGTAGGCCTTCCCAAGGAACTCCGGCAGCCATCTGACGGCTCAAAGCAAAACGGCCCGCTTTTCAGCGGGCCGTTCGTATTTGAAGTCAGCAGCCGATCACTGCGGGGCTGGTGCGGGGGCCGGAGCAGGTGCTGGCTCTGCAGGTGCCGGAGCCGGAGCTGGCGCTGGTTCTGCTGGCGCCGGAGCGGGCGCTGGTTCTGCCGGCGCCGGGGCAGGCTCTGCAGGGGCCGGGGCAGGCGTTGGTTCAGCGGGCGCTGGCGCCGGGGCCGGCGTGGTTGCAGCCGGCGGTTCACCAGGCTCTGGCGCCTCACCGCTTGTTCCAAAAATATAATAAGCGACGATGGCCAGGATAACGACGACCAGGGCAATCAGCCAGCCGGTACTGCCGCCACCCGACTTGGGAGGGGGGGTCGGAGTGGTGTACGGGTCGTTTGGATTCGCCATAAAAGTGTCCTCCGTGGATGAAAAGTATCAATCAACACACATCAACGCGCAATCGTTGAACAGGTTTCACGCTAGGAATCGAAAACGCCGAAAACAGGGCATTCTTCGCCGGGAATCGTTTGTCCGCAAGCACTTTACTCGCAAAACTCACCGTGATCGAGCCAAATTAGACTTTCGACCGTCCTGTACTGAGACAAACCTCCGGCGACTCGGGCAAAGCGTCGCCCCCAAATCACGCCTTGCCGGGTCTGCAACTCGACCGTGCAACTCAGTCGACGGCAGTGACGGTGTAGCCGGCCTTGCGGAAATCCTCGACCAGGCCCTCTGCGCCAGGGAGGTGCAGGGCGCCGACCGCCATGAACACGTTGCCCTTGGCGAGGATCGGCCTGGCATGGTCGATCATCACCTTGTTGCGGCTGGTGATCATAATTTCCTCGAAGGCGGCATAGCTTGCTGAATCGTCTTCGTCGCCGGGAAGGACGGCACGAAACAGCGGCCAGAGCATGCCGGTGTCGCCGCGCTGGTAAAGCACGATCATGGTTTCATTGACGTCGTTCACCCTGTCGCCGAGCTTCAGGGTGTCGACGAGGCCCTTCATGTGAAAAGCAAGCGGCAGCGAGGCCATGGCGCGAAGCTGGTCGGCGACGGTCTCCAACCCATCGACGGCCTTGCCTGAGGCTTTGGCGTCCTCTGCAAGCTTGATGTCGAGCACCGGCGTGCCGCCGGCCTGGCGGGCCAGTTCACAGGCCGGGAGCGCGACCATGGTCGACAGCATCCACGGCTTCATCTTGGCAACGCTCGCCGGTGGAATGCCGCGCGCGTCGAGCGCCTTGTTCACCGCCGCCGCATCGTCCGGCGACAGCATCGAAGACAGCGTGGTGCTGTCGGTGAACATCATCAGTTCCGGCTCTTTCAGGAACGCCGCCATCATCTTCTGCTTGTCGAGCACCTCCGTGGTCTCGATGACGACAGTGTCGGTGGCGTCAAAGGCCTTTTGCGCGGCGGGCGGCAGCGTGGTCACGCGCGGGTCGGTCATGTGCATGGTGCCGAACAGGAAGGACGGTCTTTCGCCCGCCTTTTCCAGTTTCCACAACAGGCCCTTGCCGTTCGGTGTCGCGGCCGCTTCCGTCTCGATCTTGCGGTAGGCGGCCGGGTTGTCCTTCTGCAGGGCCGACAGCATGTCGGCGCCGGCGCAGACCTGGGTTTCAGCCGCTGGGGTTTCAGCGCGCGCCCTGCCGGCGGCGAGCAGCGCGATGACGAGGAAAGAGAGGAAAAACAGGACGTTCAGCGCGACGAGCAGCTTCAGCGAAGCAAAGGCAGTGCGGTCGGCGATAGCAATGACGCGTTTCATGGCTCGCTTTTAGAGACAAAGAACGGCGAAACGGTTAACCGGCGCGGCAAAATTGTCTCGGACATCGTTCCACGGCGCATATCCTGGCTGCAACTTTGCGAAATCATGCGTTGGCTACGCCCGCGGGTGGGCCGCTTCATAGATTTCGAGCAGCCTCGCGGTGTCGACGCCGGTATAGATCTGCGTCGTCGACAGGCTGGCGTGGCCCAAAAGTTCCTGGATGGTGCGCAGGTCGCCGCCGCGCCCAAGCAGATGTGTGGCGAAGGAATGGCGCAACGCATGCGGCGTGGCGGTGTCCGGCAGATTGAGTGCCGAGCGCAGCTTGGCCATGTCGCGCTGGACAATGGCCGGGTTGAGCGGGCCGCCGCGGGCGCCGCGAAACAGCAGACCCTTTGGATCGAGATGATAGGGGCAGAGCCGGCGGTATTGGGCGATCGCCCGCAGCGCGATCGGCAGCACCGGCACCAGCCGCGTCTTGCCGCCCTTGCCGGTGACGCGCAGCACCGTTTCATCAGGCGACGACAGGTCGCCGCCGGACAGGCCGAGCGCCTCGGAAATGCGCAGGCCCGAGCCGTAGAGCAGCGTCAGCACGGCGGCGTTGCGGGCGGCGATCCACGGTTGCTCCGCCAGCTGGCCTTCCACCGAAACGACGTGTTTCGCATCGCTTGCCGTCAGCGGCTTGGGCAGCGACTTCGGCTGCCGCGGCGCGCGCAGTGCCGCAGCACCCGCCGCATTGACGAGGCCGCGCCGCTCCAGAAAGCGCAGCAGCGAGCGGATGCCAGCGAGCCCCCGCCCGAGCGTGCGGGCGCCGGCGCCTCCGGCACGGCGGGCAGCCAGAAAGCCGCGCAGATCGGCCGGGCGCAGATCGGCTATATCCGAAATGCCGGGCGAGCCGCCGCAATGGCCGGTCAGGAAGTGCAGGAACTGGCGCGTGTCGCGCTCATAGGCTTCCACGGTTTCCGGCGACAGCCGGCGTTCGCGCGCCAGCATCTTGAGCCAGCTTTCACGGGCCGCCTGAAGGTCTGGCTTGGCCGGGATGAGGAATTCCTGCATTGCGCTCTTCCGATATGCCGTTCTTCCATTTCTGGGCGATCTTCCGGCAGCCGGGTTAGGAAGCGGTGAAGAGCCGCGTCATTGAAATGACAAGAGCGTGGAGCTAGAGCAAGGCAAAGGATTTTTCCACCGATGACCAAACCGCAAAACCCTGTCCAGATGGCCGTGATCGGCGCCGCCCATGGCATCAAGGGCGAATTGCGCGTGAAAACCTTCACCGGCGATCCGCTGGCGCTGGCCGACTACGGGCCGCTCTATGCCAGGGACGGCCGCGCCTTCCAGATCGTCGACATCAGGCCGGCCAATAACGTCGTGGTGGTGCGCTTCAAAGGTATCAGCGACCGAAACGCTGCCGAGGCGCTCGCCAGCACGGAATTGTTCGTCGACCGCTCGATGCTGCCGGACGACGGCGAAGAGGACGAGTTCTATCATGCCGATCTCGTCGGGCTGGCGGTCCGGGACGATACCGGTGCTGACATCGGCAAGGTCGTCGCCGTGCATAATTTCGGCGGTGGCGATATCCTCGACGTGATATTGGCGGGGCGCAAAGGCGTGCTGATCCCGTTCACGCAGGCTGCCGTTCCTGACGTGTCGATCAAGGACGGTTTCGTCCGCATCGATCCGGCGGCGGCGGGCTTGATCGATGACGAAGACAGCGATGCTCCTGGCAGCGATGGTTTCGACCCGAAGGGCAGGCCGCGCGGGCCGAAGGACGCCGGGGGCAACCGGTGAGTTTTTCCGCCTCGGTGCTGACGCTCTATCCCGAAATGTTTCCCGGTGCACTCGGCGTGTCGCTGGCCGGCCGGGCGCTGGAGGCCGGCACATGGTCGCTGGAAGCAATCCAGATCCGCGATTTCGCCACCGATCGCCATCGCACCGTCGACGACACGCCGGCCGGCGGCGGCGCCGGCATGGTGATGCGCGCCGACGTTCTGGCCAAGGCGATCGACCATAGCTCGCCACCGGGCGATCCACGGCCACGGCTGCTGATGAGCCCGCGTGGAAAACCGCTGACGCAGGTGCGTGTGCGCGAACTGGCCGCGGGGCCGGGCGCGGTGATCGTCTGCGGACGCTTCGAAGGCGTCGACCAGCGGGTTATTGACGCGCGGGGGCTGGAGGAGGTCTCGGTCGGCGACTTCATCCTCTCCGGCGGCGAGCCGGCAGCGCTGGTGCTGCTCGACGCCGTGGTGCGGCTGTTGCCCGGCGTGATGGGCAATACGGTGTCGGGCGATGAAGAGAGCTTTGAAAACGGCCTGCTCGAACATCCGCACTACACGCGTCCGCAGGAATTCGAGGGCCGGCAAATCCCCGAGGTTCTCACCTCGGGCAATCATCAGAAGATCGCCGCGTGGCGACGCGCCGAATCGGAAAGATTGACGAAAGAGCGGCGGCCGGACCTGTTAGCCGCTCAGCCCTTGGTGAAGTAATAGAAGGCAAGAAACACGCCGACCCCGACGACGAAGCCACGCACGGCAATTTGCGGCACGCGCTTGGCGATCCAGACGCCGGCATAGCCGCCCAGCGCGCCGCCCGGTATCATGACGATCGCCTGCCGCCAGGCGATGACGTCGCCGGAGACGAAGACCAGGATGGCTACTGCCGCGATGACCACGGCCAGCAGGTTCTTCAGCGCGTTGAGGCGGTGATAGTCGCCGGCCTGGGTGAGGCCGAGCGTCGCCAGCATCATGACGCCCATGCCGGCGCCGAAGAAGCCGCCATAGACGGCGGTGGCGAACTGCGCCAGGGAACCGACCAGCGAATCCATCGCGACCTGACGGCCCGGCTTGGGCGCCGGCTTCAGCCACGGCCCGGCGGCGAACAGCGCGGTTGCCGCGAGCAGCAGCCAGGGCACCAGGACGCGGAACGACGGATTGTCGAGCGCCAGAAGGATGAGCGCACCGGCCAGCGCGCCAAAAACCGAGATAAGGCCGAGCAGCAACGCGGTGCGCCAGAAATGCTTGATGTCGGACCAGTAGGCGAGCGTCGAGGTGATGTAGCCGGGAAATTGCGTCAGCGACGAGGTGGCGTTGGCGACGATCGGCGGCAAGCCGACCAGCGACATGGCGCCGAAGGTTATGAATGTCCCGCCGCCGGCTATGGCGTTGACGGCACCTGAGAGAAAGCCCGCGAAAAAGAGCAGGGCCGCATCGAGAACTGGCATGGGGTGTTGCCGCCGGAGGAAAGTCACGTTCTGCCCGACTTAAAAAGCTTGGGCCTTCAACGCAACCCCTGTGCCGGAAGATTGCGACGTTGACCAACGACCAAAAAGAACGCGGCAAAGGCGTGACAAAGCGTCGAAATAGCTGTATGTGCGCGTCGAACCGGGAGAAAATCTGCCGGACCCGTCAACAATGACGGTGTAGTCGCCCCTGCCCGATGTTCTCGAACCCAGATGTTCTCGAACAAAGGGCATAGCCGAGCGGTCAATGGAACTGCAAGGCGAGTGTCGGACGCTCTGACTGTCGGAAGAACAAGAAGTGGATTTGTAGAGATGGATATCCTCCGTCAGCTCGAGGCCGAACAGGCCGCCAAGATCGAAGCCAAGCGCAAGCTTCCCGAATTCCAGCCCGGCGACACCGTACGCGTCCAGGTCCGCGTGACCGAAGGCACCCGCACCCGCGTCCAGGCCTATGAGGGCGTCGTCATCGCCCGCGCCGGCGCCGGTTTCCAGGAGAATTTCACGGTTCGCAAGATTTCCTACGGCGAAGGCGTGGAGCGCGTGTTCCCGGTCTTTTCGCCGATGGTCGAGGGCGTCGAGATCGTGCGCCGCGGCAAGGTGCGCCGCGCCAAGCTCTATTACCTGCGCGATCGTCGCGGCAAGTCGGCCCGCATTTCGGAAAACACCGGCGTGCGCGCCCGCAAGCTGAACGATGAGGAGCGCGATGCGCTGAACGCCGAGAAGGCCCGCATCGAGGCCGAGAAGGTGGCAGCCGCCCAGGCGCTGGCCGCCGAGAAGGCCGCGCAGGAAGCCGCCGAGAAGAAGGCCGCCGACGAGGCCGCCAAGGCCGAGGAAGCCGCTGCCGTCGAATAAGGCGAATTCAAAAACCATGTTTCGGAAAGGCGGCTTCGGCCGCCTTTTTTGCCTCGCGGAATGGGTTTCGATTTTGCCGGGCCGCGTTCGGTGCGCAATCGAAACGGATCGTTCCGGTAATGCCGTGAAAGCATGGAATCCATTTTCGCGCCAAGCCGCATCAAGCCGGCTTGCAAGGCGCCTGCGGAAAGCTAAAGTCGGCGCCCGGATTTTCTTGCAAGCCTCGACCATGTCGAGGCCGTTCAAATGCTCGGGGTGTACCATGATCAAATCGAAACTGCTGTTGGCCGGCCTGTTGGCTCTGGTACTTGCGCCCGTCGCTGCCCTGGCGCAGGCGCTGCCCGATCTCGGCGGCAAGAAGGTGGTGGTGGTGACGGAAAACGCCTATCCGCCGCTGCAGTTCATCGACGCCAAAACCGGCAAGCAGATCGGCTGGGAATATGACGCGATGAACGAGATCGCCAAGCGGCTGAATTTCCAGGTCGAGTACCAGAACACCTCCTGGGACGCGATGATCCAGGCGGTTTCCGACAACCAGTACAACATCGGCATGACCGGCATCACCATCAAGGACGATCGCAAGCAGAAGGTGGATTTCTCCGACCCCTATATGCGCTCGGAACAGTTCATGCTGGTGCGCGGCGACGAGGAGCGCTTCACCGACGCCAAGACGCTCGGCGCTTTCAAGGACGGGTTGATCGGTGCGCAAGCCGGCACCACGCCGTTCTACACCGCTGTCTACAGCGTCCTCGACGGCAATGAGCAGAACCCGCGCATAAAACTTTTCGAGACGTTCGGCGCCACGGTGCAGGCGCTGAAGACCGGCGACGTCGATGTCGTGCTGACCGACGGCACTGCCGGCAAGGGCTATGTCGAGGCGTCCAATGGCGGGCTGAAGCTGATCGGCGGACCACTCGGCACCGAGGATTTCGGCTTTATTTTTCCGAAAGGCTCGGATCTGGTGAAACCGGTCAACGCAGCCATCGCCGCGCTGAAGGCCGACGGCACACTCGACGCGCTCAACAAGAAATGGTTCCTTGATTACAAGATGGGGCAGTGAGCTCGTCTTGCATGACGATTGCGCGCTAGAACGCTCACCGACTTTGCTCTACGAGACCCCCCTCTGCCCTGCCGGGCATCTCCCCCTCACGGGGGGAGATTGGATGTCACCTCAGCTTTCGCTAATCTCCAAGGTTGGCAAGTGGGCGCTATCCGCGAAGCAGCCAATCTCCCCCCTTGAGGGGGAGATGTCCGGCAGGACAGAGGGGGGTGCCTTGGCACCATGCCTTCGCGATGTCTGCTTTGCCGGCGTCGCCTGATGCCGCCCCCTTCCACCGCCAAGTCCGACTTCCCCTGGTGGCTCGCCGTGGCCGCGGCGCTCGCCCTGGCAGCCGCTGTCTTCATCGCCGCGAGCGACCTCTATGCCCAGGTTTTCGCGACCGTCGCCAAGGGCATCGGCATCACCGTGTTCGTCACAATGGTCGCCTTCGCGCTGGCCTCGGCAATCGGGCTCGCCATTGCGCTGATGGGGCTGTCGGGGTCGCGCTGGCTGCGCCAGATCGCGCGCTTCTATGTCGAGATCATTCGCGGCGTGCCAATGCTGGTGCTGTTGTTCTGGATCGCCTTCGCCGGCGCGCCGGCCTTCGTCGCGGGATGGAACGCGCTGACGGCGCCGCTGCAGGGCGCCGGCCTGTTCGGCGAGCTAATGATACGCGACGTATCGTTGCTATGGCGCGCCATCATGGCGCTGACCATCGGCTATTCGGCCTTCATCTCGGAGGTCTTCCGCGCCGGCATCGAGGCGGTCGAGAAGGGCCAGATCGAGGCCGCGAAGGCGCTGGGGCTGACGCGCACCCAGCGTTTTCGGCTGATCGTCTTTCCGCAGGCGATCCGCACCATCCTGCCGCCGCTCGGCAATGATTTCGTCGCCATGGTCAAAGATTCCTCGCTGGTCTCGGTGCTCGGCGTCGCCGACATCACCCAGATGGGCAAGATCTATGCAGCCGGCTCGTTCCGCTTCTTCGAGACCTATTCGATCGTCGCCTATATCTATCTCATCCTGACGGTCGGCCTGTCGCTGGCCCTGCGGGCGCTGGAGAAGCGGCTGCGCCGCCAAGATGAGCGATAGGCGGCAGGCGAGGACGGCGCTACCATGCGGCATATGTCCTGTGTCCGGAGAAAGCAGTGATCGTCGACAAAGCCAATGCGGCGCTGGATGCGGTCTATACGGCCGACACGCCGGAAGCGCTTGCCAAGGCCTACGCCGCCTGGGCTGCGACCTATGACAGCGAAACCGCCGCGCTCGGCTACCTCCTGCCGTTCCTGATCGCCGCCTGGGTGGCGCGCCATGTGCCGTCAGGCGAAGGGCCGCTACTCGACGCCGGCTGCGGCACCGGCCTGTCGGGACCGTCGCTCAAGGCGCTGGGCTATGAGGACATCGCCGGGCTCGACCTGTCGGCTGAAATGCTGAAAATCGCCGGCAGCCGGCAGGCTTACAGCGAGCTGAAACAGGCGATGCTCGGCGATCCGCTGCCCTGGCCGGACGGGCATTTCCGCGCCTTCTTCTCGACCGGCGTGTTCACCATCAGCCATGCACCGGCCTCCGGCCTGCATGAACTGGTGCGCATCACCAGGAAGGGCGGCCACGCCATCTTCACCGTTCGCGACCAGGTTTTTGCGAGCGGCGGGTTTCAGGCGACGTTCGACGAACTGGAGCAGGCGAAAAAATGGCGGCCGGTCGAAGAAAGCCCGTGGTTCCGCTGCTATGCGATCGCCGAACCTGAGGCGCTGGTGAAGACATTTGTGTTCGAGGTGGTTTGAATACCGGTTTGCAGAACCCAGATTCTGCGAACGCCGCCGCGATTGCCGAAAAGCCAAAACATTGGTATGAGCCACGCCATGGAACAGCTTTTTGGCGATCCGGCTTACAAGGGTTTCGTGCTGCAGGACAGAAAACGCCTGCCGTCGCGGTTCTCGGCGCGCGTTTCCGGCGCTCTGACCAGCCGACTTCGCTGAGATATCCGGGCTAGGCCGTGTTTGCCGGCTAGCCGGCGCTAGTCGCTTCCCATTTTCATATCGACGGATTTACGCACATGAGCGCACCGCGCACCCTCTACGACAAGATATTCGACGACCATGTCGTCGACCGCCAGGACGACGGCACCTGCCTGCTCTATATCGACCGTCACCTCGTCCATGAAGTGACCAGCCCGCAAGCTTTCGAAGGCCTGCGCATGACCGGCAGAAAGGTCCGCCATCCGGAAAAGACGCTGGCCGTGGTCGATCACAATGTATCGACCTCGCCCGAGCGCAAGTTCGGCATCAAGAACGAGGAAAGCCGCATCCAGGTCGAGGCGCTGGCCAGGAACGCCAAGGATTTTGGCGTCGAATACTATTCCGAGAAGGATATCCGCCAGGGCATCGTCCACATCATCGGTCCGGAGCAGGGTTTTACGCTGCCTGGCATGACCATCGTCTGCGGCGACAGCCACACCTCGACGCATGGTGCTTTCGGCGCATTGGCGCACGGCATAGGCACGTCGGAAGTCGAGCATGTGCTGGCCACGCAGACACTGATCCAGCGCAAGGCCAAGAACATGCTGGTGCGCGTGGACGGCGTGCTGCCGGAAGGCGTCACCGCCAAGGACATTATTTTGGCGATCATCGGCGAGATCGGCACTGCCGGCGGCACCGGCTACGTCATCGAATATGCCGGCGAAGCGATCCGCGCGCTGTCCATGGAAGGCCGCATGACCATCTGCAACATGTCGATCGAGGGCGGTGCCCGGGCCGGCCTGATCGCGCCTGACGAGACAACCTTCGCCTATGTCAAGGACAAGCCGCGCGCGCCGAAGGGCGAGGCATGGGACGCCGCGCTCGCCTACTGGAAGACGCTGCAGTCCGACGAGGGCGCGCATTTCGACAAGGTGGTCGTGCTCGACGCGGCGAAACTGCCGCCGATCGTCTCCTGGGGCTCCTCGCCCGAGGACGTCGTCTCGGTCCAGGGCATCGTGCCGAACCCAGACGATATCACCGATGAGAACAAGCGTACGTCCAAGCAGCGCGCGCTCGACTATATGGGCCTGACCCCAGGCACCAAGATCACCGATATCGCGCTCGACCGCGTCTTCATCGGCTCCTGCACCAACGGCCGCATCGAGGATCTCCGCGCTGTCGCCAAGGTGGTCGAGGGCAAGAAAGTCAGCCCTCACGTCGATGCGATGATCGTGCCGGGCTCCGGTCTGGTCAAGGAGCAGGCGGAGGCCGAAGGTCTCGACAAGATCTTTGTCGCCGCCGGCTTCGACTGGCGCGAGCCGGGCTGCTCGATGTGCCTTGCCATGAACGACGACCGGCTGAAGCCGCATGAGCGCTGCGCCTCGACCTCGAACCGCAATTTCGAGGGCCGCCAGGGTTTTAAGGGCCGCACCCATCTGGTGTCGCCGGCGATGGCGGCGGCGGCGGCGATCGCCGGCCATTTCGTCGACATCCGCGAGTGGAAATAACCCGCTGACGAGTTGCCAGAACCCGAACCGCGATGCGGTTCGGGTTCTCTTCACGCCGGGCGCCTGACGAATTCGTGGAATTGCTCGCGGCGGCCGGGTTCATCCTTTGCCACCACGAGCGCCAGCTGCCGTTCGTCGAACAGCTTGAACCATTCGTCCCATTCGACCAGTTCGTAGCCGCCGGCGTTGGCCGGGCGTTCGGCCTGGTCCTGGTCCTGATAGGCATGCTGGCCGAAAACCAGCCTCAGCATGGCTTGCGTGCCTGTTTCGGGCGATACATCGACGATTGCCGGAAATCCGGCACGTGACGCGGCCCAAGAGCGAATTGCCTCGTGATCGGTCAGCATGATCGTATCGGCCATGAAAGCGTCTCCATCAATTGCTGCTGGAAAACGCCGGTCGCGGTTTCAAGTTCCGCGCAGCGGCTTCATGGCAGCCTCGCGCATATTCGACTTTGCTTAACCGCTTGTTGGGGCTTGCGCCCTAAGGTCTCTCTCACGGAAGCGTGGGGGTTCACGGTCCTTTGGACAACGGTCTGCTGACAGGGTTGCTCAACCCGACGATCGCGCTTGCACTCGGCGCGGTGTTTCTCGTGCTGTGGTTTTATCAGCGTCACTGCCCCTATCTGGCTGTGCTCGCCGCCAGTTACTGGCTCTCGGCGGCCGGCTTCCTGCTGCAGTACTTCACCCTGCCCATCGGCATGGCGCCGACCAAACTGCTCTCCGTCACCTGCTTCACGATTGCCGCCAGTGGTCTCGCCGGCGCGATTGTGACACGCTATGGACGGCGCGTGCCCTTTGTTGCGATCGGCTTTCTGGCGAGCAGCGGCCTGGCCGCTTTTTGCTGGTTCATGTTCATCCAGCCCGATCTCACCTGGCGAATCCTGGCGATGAATTTCGCTTTCGGCGGGCTCAGCCTGGTTGTCGCCGCCGAACTGCGCGTGGTGCGCGACAGGGGCCCGACGGAAATGATGCTGTTCGTGCTGTCGCTGCTTTCCGGGCTGAATTTCGTCGCGCGCACCCTCGTTATCGTCATCGCGCATGGACCCTACCAAAGCTATGACGGGTTCTATGCCTCGTCCTATTGGACGACGGCGCTGCTGTCGCATGCGCTGCTGTCGCTGCTCATCGCGCTTAGCCTGTTCTGCGCGGCTGCGCTCGACGTGATGAAAACGCTGAAGGCCGAGGCGTACACCGACCCGCTGTCGGGCCTGCTCAACCGGCGCGGCTTCGAGGAACACGCCACGCATCTCCTGCGGCATTGCGCCACCGCCAAACTTCCGGTCGCGCTGGTGCTCGCCGACCTCGATCACTTCAAGGCAGTCAACGATCTGCACGGGCATGCGGCGGGTGATCGCGTGATCGCCGATTTCGCCGCCAAGCTTCGATCGGCTGCCGGCACCAGCTGCGTCGCCGGCCGCATCGGTGGCGAGGAGTTCGCCGTGCTTTTGCCACTGAGCGACCTTGGCGCGGCAAGGCTGTTTGCCGAAGCCATTCGCGCGGTCTATTCGGCAGGCAGCGTCGACGGGCTTCCGCCCGGCACAAAAGTAACGGCGAGCTTCGGCGTGGCGGCCCGCACCGGCGAGGAGGGGCTGGAGCCGCTGATGCGCCGCGCCGACGAGGCACTTTACAAGGCCAAACGGAACGGCCGCGACAGTGTGCGGCTATCCTATGAACGGTCGCCCCATGGACGATCGGAAACGGCGCTGGTCGTGGAGCCCCTCAAAGCCGGCTGATCGTCCACGTCTAGAGCATTTCCAGCCAAGGGAATCGCTTGGCGCCGCAGAAATTGCGCCAAACAAACAAACAGCGCGGGGTGCGCGGTTCAATTCGAACGCATTCCGTCCTACGCCCACGTTAACGTCTTTTTCGCCCGTTCGTGATTTGCTGTCGCAGGGAGTGTGAAAGACCACATGGGCGGCGGCGCAGAGTTCATCCTTGCAATCAACCTGCTCGTCGCCGGCCTGCTGGCGGCCGCCTTCATGACCATATCGTTCAACGACGTGGCGCGCGCGCCGGCGCGCTGGCTGGTCTTCGGTTATCTGCTCGGGATGGCCTATTTCGCCATCGAGTTCAGCATTCCGCTCTTCGACAATGCACGACCCGCAGTCGTCGCGGGCTTCGCCGTTTTCCTGGGCGCCACCATCGCCTTCAATGGCGGGCTTGCCCATAAATACGGCGTGGCGCCGCCTTGGGTGCCGATGCTCGTCTTCCTGTTTGCCGCCACCGTGGCCGTGTATTTCGTGCAGGATCTGCCGCGCCAGTCGCTTGCCCGCATGATGGCCTACCAGCTTCCCTATGCCGCCATGCAGTTCGTCGGCGTCGGCATCGTCTGGTCGTCAAGGCAAAGACGCGACTGGCTCGATCATGCGCTGATGGCCGTCCTGGCGGCCAGCGCCCTGCAATTCGTGAGCAAGCCGTTCATCGCCCATGCCATGGGCGGCTGGGGAGCCAATCCGCAGGCCTATCTGCAGAGCAACTACGCTCTGGTGTCGCAATCGCTTGGCACGGTGTTTGCCATGACAATCGCGCTTCTCATCCTGATCATTCTGGTCCGCGACGTGCTCGCCGAAGCGACGTCGAAGTCGGAGACGGACACGCTGTCGAGGCTGCTCAACCGTGGCGGCTTCGAGCGTCATGCCGAGCTTGCGATGCGTGACGCCGTGCGCAGGGGTATTCCGGTCGCGCTGGTCATCGCCGACCTCGACCATTTCAAGAGCATCAACGACAGTTTCGGCCATGCATCCGGCGACAGGGTCATCGAGGCCTTTGCCGGCTTCCTGCGTGATGCGGCCGCCGAGCATCACGTCGCCGGCCGCATCGGTGGTGAGGAATTCGCCATCATCCTGCCGGGAACCAACCTCGCCGCCGCGCGGCTCTTCGCCGAAGGCACGCGCAGCGCTTTCGGGGCGTTGCCGATCGACTGTCTGCCGGCGAACCATCGTTGCACCGCCAGCTTCGGCGTTGCCGAGCTCCACCCGACTGAGAATTTTTCCGACCTGCTGCGGCGCGCCGACGAAGCGCTCTATCAAGCGAAGGGCAGCGGACGCAATTGCGTGCGGATCTCGATAGGATCAATCGCCGCCCGGCAGCCGGCTGTCGCCAATGCCGGGCCGAAGATCAGCGGCAGGGGCTAAGCTCCGGCATCTCGCCGTCGGAAAGCCCATACATATAGCTGCGGCCCTTGACGAACACCGGCGGCCTGTAGCAGTCGCGGCTGCTGACATCGTCCGGTTCGTCTTGATAGACGATTTTGGGCCGGCCGGCGCCGACGTAATCCGACATTTCTTTGGCCAATTCGCCCTCGCCAACGAGGATGCGCTTGTAGCCCGCGGCGCTCTCGATGACGAGATTGCCGAACGAATCGGCATAGACGCGGTCGCGCGTCCCGGCGCGTGCCGGCGCTGCGAAGCCGATGGCCACCGCCAACAGGACGATGGCCATCGAGAGGGGCGCCGGAAGGCGCGATCTGGCTGAATTCGAACGCATGGCGTCCCCCATTTGTCAGAGGCCGAGTCTTGCTTGAATCATAAATTAACCTTTTCTTAACCATTGTTAAGAGGCCAACCCTGTTGGCCGCCAGGTCTCGGCAAACATGGTTAATATCCGGCGCCTCGCGCTGCGGCCATCTTTCGGCCATGCTTGCCGCCACCATCGCAGCCGGCGCCGAGCGCGACATCGGGTGATCTGCAAAGCATCGCGACTGGGTTGACGCGTAGGGAGACAGTACATGGCGTTAGGCCGGACGTTTCGGGTGACGCTGGCCCTTTGTCCATTGCTGACCACAATTGCCTGCGTGTCTCAGACCAATGCGCCGAAGGCTGGAAATCCGCTCGCCGATTCACCGCAGCCGCGCACCGCGACTTACACTTGCGCCGATGGCGCCAGGATCACCATCGAAAATCTCGGCACTTCGGTGCGGGTGCTTGGCCCGGACGGCGCCAGCGAGGACCTGCCGGCCTCGCCAGCCAATCAAAACAGCCGCTTTGGCGCGGCGCGTGACGCAATCGTGATCGACGGGCGCGACGCGCTGGTGATGAAGGGCGGGAGGACGCCGCTGACCTGCAAGCGCTGAAAGTACGCTACGTTCCGGTTCTCGGAACCACTGTTTCAGCCACGGCCTGACCTGAATCTCAACATGCCCCAAGCCGTCGGACCGAAACCACATACCGCACTGCAGCGAACATTGCGCCGGCTTTGGGTCGCGCCCTAATCGATTGAAGCGAAACCCCGCCTTTTGTCAGACTAAATTAGGTTTTCGAAACGATTTTCCGGCTTTGACGCGGTGCAAAAAGAGCATTAGAAACCGGGCTGTCCAAAGTCGCAACCGGAAGCGGTAATGCCGCATTTCCACCTGGGGCTCCAGAGACGCCGAACTGGGGGAGCCATGAGCAAATCACCAGCCACCCGCGAATTTGCCAGACGTGAACGGCCGCTTTCGCCGCATCTGACCGTCTATCGACCGCCGATCACGATGACGATGTCGATCATCCATCGCATCACCGGCGGGGCGCTCTATTTCGGCACGCTGCTGGTCGCGCTGTGGCTGATGGCGGCGGCGAGCTCGCAGTCCACCTTCGATGCCGTCAACTGGGCCTTCGGCTCGTGGCTGGGGCGGCTGGTGCTGTTGTTCTATACCTGGGCGCTGATGCACCACATGCTGGGCGGCGTGCGCCATCTGATCTGGGACACCGGGGCCGGTCTTGAAAAGGACACCGCCTCCAGGGTCGCCTGGGCGACGCTGGCCGGCTCGATCGTACTGACGCTGCTGATCTGGATCGCCGGTTACATGGCGCGGGGAGCCTGATCGTGAGCCACCACAACACCGACATGCGCACGCCGCTGGCCAAGGTCCGCGGCCTCGGCTCCGCCCGCGAGGGCACGGAGCATTTCTGGCGCCAGCGCCTGACGGCGATCGCCAACATTCCGCTGATCCTGTTCTTCGTCGGCTTTCTGATCGCGCTGAACGGCGCCGGCTATGCGCAAGTGCGCGCCGCACTTGCCAACCCGTTCGTGGCGCTGGTCCTGGCCCTGGTGCTGTTGTCCGGGCTCTACCATATGCGGCTCGGCATGCAGGCGATCATCGAGGATTATGTGCATGGCGAGGGCATGAGGCTGGCGCTGCTCGCCCTCAACACATTCTTTCCCGTAGTGGTCGGCGTCGCCTCGATCTTCGCCCTGCTCAAACTGGCATTTGGAGGCTGATATTTTGGCCAAGGACGCGAACAACGCCAACACGGCGTCCGCCTACAGCTATGTCGACCACAAATTCGACGTGGTTGTGGTCGGCGCCGGCGGCGCCGGCCTGCGCGCCACGCTCGGCATGGCCGAACAGGGTCTGCGCACCGCCTGCATCACCAAGGTTTTCCCGACGCGGTCGCACACTGTCGCCGCTCAGGGCGGCATCGCCGCCTCGCTGTCCAACATGGGCCCCGATTCCTGGCAGTGGCACATGTACGACACCGTGAAAGGATCGGACTGGCTCGGCGACGTCGACGCCATGGAATATCTGGTGCGCGAAGCACCCGCCGCCGTCTACGAGCTCGAGCATTACGGCGTGCCGTTCTCGCGCACCGAAGAGGGCAAGATCTACCAGCGGCCGTTCGGCGGCCATATGATGAATTTCGGCGACGGCCCGCCGGTGCAGCGCACCTGTGCGGCCGCGGACCGCACCGGCCACGCCATCCTGCACACGCTCTACGGCCAGTCGCTGAAGAACAACGCGCAGTTCTTCATCGAGTATTTCGCGCTCGACCTGATCATGGAGCCGGACGGCACCTGCACCGGCGTCGTCGCCTGGAACCTCGACGACGGCACCATCCACCGTTTTTCGGCAAAAATGGTGGTGCTGGCGACCGGCGGCTATGGCCGTGCTTATTTCTCGGCGACCTCGGCGCACACCTGCACCGGCGACGGCGGCGGCATGGTGGCGCGGGCCGGGCTGCCGCTGCAGGACATGGAATTCGTGCAGTTCCACCCGACCGGCATCTACGGCGCCGGCTGCCTGATCACCGAGGGCGCGCGCGGCGAAGGCGGCTATCTCGTCAATTCAGAAGGCGAGCGCTTCATGGAGCGCTATGCGCCGTCGGCCAAGGACCTTGCCTCGCGTGACGTGGTCTCGCGCTGCATGACGCTGGAGATTCGCGAGGGACGCGGCGTCGGCAAGAACAAGGACCATATTTTCCTCCACCTCGACCACCTCGATCCGGCCGTCTTGCACGAGCGGCTTCCGGGTATTTCGGAGTCGGCAAAGATCTTTGCCGGCGTCGACCTGACCAAGGAGCCGATCCCGGTGCTGCCGACGGTCCACTACAATATGGGCGGCGTGCCGACCAACTACTGGGGCGAGGTGCTCAACCCCACCGCCTTGAACCCGGACCAGGTGTCGCCCGGGCTGATGGCGGTCGGCGAAGCCGGCTGCGCCTCCGTCCACGGCGCCAACCGGCTGGGCTCCAACTCGCTGATCGATCTGGTGGTGTTCGGCCGCGCGGCGGCGATCCGGGCCGGCCAGGTGATCGACCGCAACGCGGCGATCCCGTCGCCCAACGAAGCCTCGATCGACAGGATCATGGACCGCTTCGACCGGCTGCGCCACGCCAACGGCTCGACGCCGACGGCGGTTTTGCGCGAAAAGATGCAGAAGGCGATGCAGGACGATGCGGCGGTGTTCCGCACCCAGGAATCGCTGCAAAGCGGCTGCAAGCGCATTTCGCAGATCTGGGGCGAGCTCAAGGACGTAAAAGTGTTCGACCGCTCGATGATCTGGAACTCCGACCTGGTCGAGACGCTGGAACTGGAAAACCTGATGGCCAACGCCATCACCACGGTCTACGCCGCCGAGGCGCGCAAGGAGAGCCGTGGCGCACATGCGCGAGAAGATTTTTCGGCCCGCAACGATGCGAACTGGCGCAAGCACACCCTGTCCCGGCTCAGCGAGGCCGGCGAGGTGTCGCTCAGCTATCGGCCGGTGCACACCGAGCCGCTGCTTAGCGAAGCAGACGGCGGCATCAACCTGGCCAAGATCGCGCCCAAGGCCAGGGTGTATTGATGATGGCCGCCGTAAACGGGACTCGGTCCGGGCTGAAACTCGTCATCCGAAAGGACCTGAGATAATGGTCGAACTCACCCTTCCGAAAAACTCGAAGATCAAGGCGGGAAAAACTTGGCCGAAGCCGGAGGGTGCGACCAATCTGCGGGAGTACCGCATCTACCGCTGGTCGCCGGACGATGACGAGAACCCGCGCATGGACACCTATTTCGTCGACATGGACGATTGCGGGCCGATGGTGCTCGACGCGCTGCTCTACATCAAGAACAAGATCGACCCGACGCTGACGCTGCGCCGCTCCTGCCGCGAGGGCATTTGCGGCTCCTGCGCCATGAATATCGACGGTTCCAACACGCTGGCCTGCACCAAGGGCTGCGACGACATTTCCGGCGCGATCAAGGTCTATCCGCTGCCGCATATGCCGGTGGTCAAGGACCTGGTGCCAGACCTCACCAATTTCTACGCCCAGCACGCCTCGATCGAGCCGTGGCTGAAGACGGTGTCGCCCGAACCGGCCAAGGAATGGCTGCAGAGCCATGAGGACCGCGAAAAGCTCGACGGGCTCTATGAATGCATCTTGTGCGCCTGCTGCTCGACCTCATGTCCGAGCTACTGGTGGAACGGCGACCGCTATCTCGGTCCGGCGACGCTGCTGCAGGCCTATCGCTGGCTGATCGATTCCCGGGACGAGGCCAAGGGCGAACGGCTCGACAATCTCGAAGACCCGTTCCGGCTCTATCGCTGCCACACCATCATGAACTGCGCCCAGACCTGTCCCAAGGGGCTGAATCCGGCCAAGGCGATCGCCGAGATCAAGAAGATGATGGTGGAGAGAAGGGTTTAGCTTCGGACGGGTTGCTGCAGGGATCATTTCGTCGGTAGTGATCCTTCGCGCCGGCGCTGTCCCGCCGACTTCAAAGGAAGCCGACCCATGACCGATACCGAACTCCCCATCCTCTCTCCCGTCGAAGCGCGCGTGCTCGGTTGCCTGATCGAAAAGAAGGAACTGACGCCCGACATCTACCCGCTGACGCTCAATGCGGCACTTGCCGCCGCCAACCAGAAGACGGCGCGCGAGCCGGTGATGTCGGTCGAGCTTGTCGAGGTGAGACGAGCGCTTGGCCAACTCGAGCACAAGGGGCTGGTCAGGCAGGTCTTTGCCTCGCGCGTCGAGCGCTACGAGCATGTCGTCGCGCAGCGCTTTTCGCTGACCTCGGCGCAGATTAC
This sequence comes from Mesorhizobium sp. WSM4819, assembly GCF_055811215.1. Lineage (NCBI taxonomy): Bacteria > Pseudomonadati > Pseudomonadota > Alphaproteobacteria > Hyphomicrobiales > Phyllobacteriaceae > Mesorhizobium > Mesorhizobium sp. WSM4819. The sequence continues at coordinate 122,249 of NZ_JBVVQO010000011.1, read as the reverse complement.
GCTGCTTGGGCTGCTGTTGCTGCGCGGTCCGCAGACCGCCTATGAATTGCTGGCGCGAGCTGAGCGCATGGCGCGGTTGCCCTCCATCGACGAGCTTCGCAGCAATCTCGACCTGTTGATCGGCCGCAAGCCGCCGCTCGTTCAGCAGATCGATCGTGGTCCCGGCCAGCGTGAGGACCGCTATGTGCATCTCCTGGGCGGGCCGGTGCAGCTGTCGGCTGCCGCAGCGCCCTTGCAAGCGCCTTCGCCGGCCTCGGATCTCGAAGCGCGCGTGCAGGCTCTCGAGGAAGAGGTCGCACAGATGCGCGCACGCATCGACGCGCTGACCGGCGACGGACGCTGATGACCTTTTGAGGTGTTGGAGGGACGTGAAGGATCGCTTACGTCCCACAAATGAAAACGCCGGCCCTGGAGCCGGCGTTTATCACCTCATGCTCAGCCGAGCTTGGCGTCGAGCGAAACCTTTATGGCGCCGAGCGCCTTCGAGACCGGGCATTCGGCCTTGGCCTTCTCGGCCAGCTCCTGGAATTTCGCCGCATCGATGCCCGGCACCTTGCCGACCACCGTGAGCGCGCTGCCGGTGATCCCCGTGCCAGGGACCAGCGTCACCACCGCCTTGGCGTCGAGTTCGGTGGCGGGGGTGCCGTTCTCGGCCAGGAAGTGAGAGAACTGCATGGCGTAGCAGCCGGCATGCGCGGCGGCGATGAGTTCCTCCGGATTGGTGCCGGCCTTGCCGCTTTCGTCCTCGAACCGCGCCTTGAACGAGTACGGCGTGCCTTTCAGGGCCGCGCTCTGCGTGTCGAGCGTGCCGTTGCCCTCTTTCAGATTGCCTTTCCAGACGGCGTTTGCGGTGCGGTCCATGAATTCCTCCTTGATTGTGGTGGCTGAGCCGTGATCGGCGTCTGGTCGACTATAGCGCGCGCGGGCACCAAGGCCACCCGTGCTTTCGCGCCAATGGCGACGCGTAAAAAAAATCCGCGTGCAAAAAATGTCGACTTCCATCTGCCTCGGCCGTCCTGCGGGCGGCCACGGGTTTTGTGGCCGAATGGAGGACACCATGGATAATCTGTTTTCTGCTCACTGGAGAGACACTGGCCGAAAGGCGGCTGAACAGGAAGCCGACTGGTTGGCTCGGCAACCTTGCGGTTTCGGTCGACTGCTTGCTGCGGTCGCCATGATAGGGGTTGCGGTATCCCTTCTCGATTATGCAGCGGTCAAAAGCCCGGCTGGGACCTTGGTCGCCAACAGTTCGTCCCAACAAGGAAGATGAGAAATGAAATATGTTTGCCTGGTCTATGGTGAGGAAAAAGACCTTTACGCAATGAGCCCGGAAAGGCTGGCCAGGCTCGACGCCGACTCGCTGGCCTATGATAAATCGGTGGAGCAAAGCGGCCGGCTGATCATCGCGCAGGCGCTGCAATCGGTAAGAACGTCGAAAACCGTGCGCCGGCGCAAGGGCAAGCGGCTGATCACCGATGGTCCCTTCGCCGAGACCAAGGAGCAATTGCTCGGCTTCGTCATGATCGAGGCGGGGGATATCGACGAGGCGCTGGAGATTGCCGGCGGGATTCCGCTGGCCGAAATCGGCACGATCGAGGTCAGGGCGATCTACAGAGTACCGGGATCCTGAACATTATTCCGGTTGCGTCCGGCGGAATCGATTTCTTCGGCGGGCGCAACTTTTGCGTGTTGAAGCGAGACAGCACTTCTCCTATCGTCGCTGCGGTTGGGGGATTTCGGGCATGCATATACTGATTGCTGCAATTGGGCTGTTGGGAGCGGCGGCGTTCTGGTGGTATCGGATGAAGGCCATGAACGATGCGGCGCGCGAGGTCGCGGACGTCGTCGGGCGGGTGCAAGGCAACATTCGGCGCAAGAGGTTGCGCAAGCAGGTGGCGCTCTCACCGCTGATGGCGATCGACGATCCGGTCGTGGCGGCCGCGACGCTGATCACCGCAATCATTTCCGAGAACGGCCCTGTCCTGCCGCAGCGCGAAGCCGTGGTTCGGTCGGTGATTTCGGAGATTGCAGACGACAACAAGACCGATGAGGCCGTGGTCTAGCGCCAAATGGGCGGCGGCCCAGATCGACGATGCCACGATCGTCATCGACAAACTGGCGCCGTTCCTGCGCGAACGTCTCGATGTGACTGAGCGAAACGATTTGCTGCAGATGGTGAACCGCGCGGCGCAGGCTGGTGAGCAACCCCTAAAAATATCCGACCAGAGGATACTGCGGCTGCGCCAGAAGCTCGGCTTCGAGGTCAACTAAGGGTGTGCTGATATTCAGGTGATGCCGGCCGGTCAGTCGGATTCAGATCGCCTCGCCCTTGAGCAGTTTCGGCGTGTCGCCGGACAGACCGGACGCCTGGCGGATGAAGAAATCCTTCAGCCGCGGCATGCGTTCGACGAGACCGAGGCCGATGTCGCGGACGGCGCGCAACGGGCCGATGTCATTGGAAAACAGCCGGTTCAGGACATCGGTGGTGATGCCCATCTGCAGCGTGTCGAAGCGCCGCCACTGCTGGTAGCGTTCGAGCACGTCGAGCGCACCGACATCCTGGCCGAGCCGGTCGGCCTCGACCACCACTTCGGCCAACGCCGCGACATCCTTGAAACCGAGATTGAGGCCCTGGCCGGCGATCGGGTGGATGCCGTGGGCGGCGTCGCCGGCGAGCGCAATGCGCGGCGCGACGAAATCGCGGGCGATGGTCAGGCCGAGCGGCCAGGCGCGCGGCCTGTCGGCGACGCGAATTTCGCCGAGCTTCAGGCCAAACCGCTGTTCCAGCTCGTGCTCGAAGACGAGGTCGTCGCCGTCGACCAGTTTTTCGGCGTCTTCCGACCGCTCGACCCAGACGATCGACGAGCGGTGGGTGCCGCCCTTGTCCGGCTTGAGCGGCAGCGTGGCGAACGGGCCGGCTGGCAGAAAATGCTCTTCGGCGCGGCCATTATGCGGCCGTTCATGCGCGACGGTGCAGACGATGCCGGACTGGCCGTAGTCCCATTTCACCGTCTTGATGCCGGCCATGTCGCGCAGCTTCGAGTTGACGCCGTCGGCGGCGATCAGCAGCCGCGCCTTCAGCGTCGCGCCGTCGGCAAGATGCACGGTGATGCCGGCGCCGTTGACGTCGAAGGCACTGACGGCGACGCCTTCGATGATGTCGATACCGAGCGTTTCAGCGCGCCGGCGCAAGGCGCCATTCAAATCCCGGTTGGCCACCATATGCGCAAACGCTTCGCCGGGCGCGACCTCGCCATCGAACGTGAGAAACACCGGGCGCAGCGGATCGGAGGTGCGCGAATCGGTGACGATCATCTCGGTGATCGCCTGCGCCTCGGCGGCGATCTCGGCCCAGACGCCGAGCTGGTCGAGCATGCGGCAAGCGGCAGCGGCGATCGCCGAGGCGCGGCCGTCCTTTTGCCAGATGCCGGCGGGCGCGGCGTCGACGACAGCGACCGCCAGGCTCGGCCGTGCCTGTTTCAGCGATACGGCGGCGGCAAGGCCGACATAGCCGGCGCCGGCGACCAGAATGTCGAGCGCGGTTCCCGCCTTGTCGACCATGGCAAATTCCTTTCCGGCCAAATTCCTTTCCGGCCTTGACTGCCCGTCATTCCTGTCGGAAACCGCCATAACACTTTTGCGGCTTCTGAAGCTCGCTTCGAGTGAAATATCGAAATTAAGGCGAACTTCGGAATCAAAACGACACGGGGGCGCGAAACATGACGGCGGCCATGGACGAGCTTCTCGGCATTCTCGACCTCGAGCAGCTGGAACACAACCTGTACCGTGGTCGCAGCCCCAAACTCGACTGGCAGCGTGTCTTCGGCGGCCAGACCATCGCCCAGGCGCTGGTCGCCGCTCAGCGAACGGTCGAGCCCGAACGCCACGTGCATTCGCTGCACGGCTATTTCATGCGGCCGGGCGACACCAAGGTGCCGATCATCTACCAGGTCGACCGCATCCGCGACGGCGGCTCCTTCACCACGCGCCGTGTCGTGGCTGTCCAGCACGGCCAGGCGATCTTTTCGCTGGAAGCCTCGTTCCAGCAGGACGAGGTCGGTCTTGAGCACCAGGTGCCGATGCCGCTGGACGTGCCGGCGCCCGACACATTGCTGTCGCAGCGCGAATTGATCGGCAAGTTCGGCGCGACCGTGCCAGACGGCATCAGGCGCTATTGGGAGCGTGACCGGCCGATCGAGATGAAGCCGGTGATGCTGGAGCATTACACCAGCCGGGAGAAGCTGGAGCCGAAACAGAACATCTGGATCCGCACGACCGGCCCGGTTCCGGGCGATCGCGCCGCGCAGGCGGCCGTGCTTGCCTATCTTTCCGACATGACGCTGCTCGATACCTCGACCTTTGCGCATGGCCGCGCCATCTTCGATAGCGACATCCAGGCGGCGAGCCTCGATCACGCCATGTGGTTCCATCGCAGCCATGCGCTGGACGACTGGATGCTCTACACGCAGGACAGCCCGTCGACGCAAGGGTCGCGGGGGTTCACGCGCGGGTCGCTGTTTGCCCGCGACGGCACGTTGATCGCCTCGGTTGCCCAGGAAGGCCTGATCAGGCTGAAGCGGCCGCCCGCGGAATAGGCAATTTTGCAAAAGTGCCTACTTTTTAATCAGCTGCGCTGCCGCGACTATGAACAGTCAGCCGACAAACCTTCCCCAAGTCGTTATTTAACAGCAGCTTAACACCCTGCTTCGGCAACTGGCACGGAGCTTGAATCCTAGCGGGCACTCTCCGGCTCTCATGGGGATCGGCGAAGTCGTGCAAACGCGGGGGACCCGCAACAGTAAAGGGTGAAACCTTATGAAAATCGTGATGGCAATCATCAAGCCGTTCAAGCTCGACGAGGTGCGCGAAGCGCTCACCGCAGTCGGCATCCAGGGCCTGACCGTCACCGAAGTCAAAGGCTACGGGCGTCAGAAGGGCCACACGGAAATCTATCGCGGGGCGGAATACGCGGTCAGCTTCCTGCCGAAGATCAAGATCGAAGTCGCGGTCGGCCTGGACATGGTCGACAAGGCCGTCGAAGCCATAACTGCGGCGGCTAAGACCGGTCAGATCGGCGACGGCAAGATCTTCGTTTTCGGCATCGACCAGGCAGTGCGTATTCGCACCGGCGAAACAGACACCGACGCGCTTTGAGCTGCGGAAACGTATTCCAATGGAGAGTTCAATGAATATTCCTTCTACTTTGAAGTCGGTGGCGCGCACCGCGCTGCTGGGCTCACTCGCTATCGCAGCGCTGGGCACGGTCGCCGCATTCGCGCAGGAAGCGGCGCCGGCCGCACCGGCCGCGCCAGCAGCGCCGGCCTTTACCGTCGACAAGGGCGACACGACGTGGATGATGATCTCCACTATCCTGGTGCTGCTGATGACCATTCCCGGCCTTGCCCTTTTCTACGGCGGCCTGGTTCGCGCCAAGAACATGCTGTCGGTGCTGATGCAGGTCTTCACCATCACCAGCGTGGTCATGATCGTCTGGGTTTTCTACGGCTACAGCCTTGCCTTCACCCCCGGCAACGCCTTCGTCGGTGGCCTTTCCAAGATGTTTCTCGCCGGCGTCGACGTGACGACGGTGTCGGAAACTTTTACCAAGGGCGTCGCCATTCCTGAACTGGTGTTCGTCATCTTCCAGATGAGCTTCGCCTGCATCACGCCTGCCCTGATCGTCGGCGCCTTCGCCGAACGCGTCAAGTTTTCGGCCGTGATCCTTTTCACCATCCTGTGGGTCACATTCGTCTACTTCCCGATCGCGCATATGGTCTGGTTCTGGGGCGGCCCGAGCGCTTACAGCGACCCGTCGGGGCTCATCTTCAGCTTCGGCGCCATCGACTTCGCCGGCGGCACCGTCGTTCACATCAATGCGGGCATCGCCGGCCTTGTCGGCGCGCTGATGATCGGCAAGCGCATCGGCTACAACAAGGACGTCATGGCGCCGCATTCGATGACACTGACCATGGTCGGCGCTTCGCTGCTGTGGGTCGGCTGGTTCGGCTTCAATGCCGGTTCGAACCTCGAAGCCAACGCCTATGCGGTGCTGGCCATGGTCAACACCTTCGTCGCCACAGCCGCGGCGGCAGTGACCTGGATCGTGCTTGAAACGCTGCTGCGCGGCAAAGCCTCCATGCTTGGCGCGGTTTCGGGCGCTGTTACCGGCCTTGTCGCCGTCACGCCCGCCGCCGGCTTTGGCGGACCGATGGGCGTCATCGTGCTCGGCATCGTCGCCAGCTGCGTCTGCTACTTCTTCGTCTCGGTCGTGAAGAACAAGTTCGGCTACGACGACAGCCTCGATGTCTTCGGCATCCACTGCGTCGGCGGCATCATCGGCGCGCTCGGCACCGGCATCCTGGTCAATCCCGCCCTCGGCGGCGCCGGCATCGTCGATTATTCGACGGCCGACTTCGCCGCCGGCTATGCCGGCACGGCGACCCAGTTGTGGTCGCAGTTCAAGGGTGTCCTGGTAACCGTCCTGTGGTCGGGCATCGGCAGCGCCATCCTCTACAAGATCGTCGATATGATCGTAGGCTTGCGCCCGACAGCCGATGCAGAGCGCGAAGGGCTCGACCTCACCGCGCATGGCGAAGCGGCCTATCACCCGTAAGCCTGGTAATCTGTGGCTCTTGTCTGGGTCGGCCTCGGCCGCCCAACACCTTCCCTCCCGTCGTGACGCTCCCGAAAAGGGCTCACGCATTGAGGCCCGGGCCGGTTCCGGGCCTCTTTTTTCGTGCGATGCCGCGCCAGTGGCAGTCCAGGCTCGGTCACAATCGCTTGATCGGGTGCCTGATCGATCCTGGCGATGAAACATCGGCCGGGCCAGCGTGCCCGCCATTTGTGTGACCGGTTTCCACTCGGGAGCGCCGGCACGCACCCATGGTTAATGCGGCCTTAACCTTCCCGCCGATAGTCTGGCATCCGAATCTGCCGGAGTGCGTCATGCGTCCGGCCAGTCCATGACAGACGGGGAACGACGAATGCGTTCAGGGGCTTCAGCACCGCTTGCGCTGGCCGATACGGGGCACGGCATCCAGGCGTTCGGGCGGCGTCAGGTCGGCCGGCTGCTCGGCGCCGGCCTGTTTGCGCTGGTCGCCTTCGGCGTCGCCAGCCTCGCCACCTGGAACGTCGCTGACCCAAGCTTCTCCCACGCCACCGACAACATCGTCACCAACGCCATGGGCTATGTGGGCGCTGTCTTCTCCGACCTGGCCATGCAGTTCTTCGGCCTTGCTGCGGTCGCGGCGCTAGTGCCGGCGGTGGTCTGGGGATTTCTGCTGTTTTCGGCGCGCGGCGTCGACAGGCTGCCGAAGCGCGGGCTCGCCTGGTTCGGCTACGCGGTGCTTGCCGCGGCCATGGCCGGCTGCGTGGTGCCGCCCAAGACCTGGCCGCTGCCGACCGGTCTCGGCGGCGTGTTCGGCGACATGGTGCTCAAGATTCCCGGGCTCGTCGTCGGCGGCTATCCGACCGGTCTCATCGCCAGCGTGCTCGCCGTGCTTCTGGCCGCGCCGGCACTGTGGCTGTTTGCCTACGGCTCGGCGCTGATTGCACGCAAGAACGGTTTCGCCGTCCTGGAGCAACCGGCCGCAGCCGATCCGAGGGACCAGGACGACCTGCATTTCGACAATGACGAGGATGAGGGCGACGAGGGCATTCTGGCGCTAGGCGCGATCACGCATTGGTGGCTATCGTTGCGGGCCTTTCTCCGCCGCCGCGCCGCCCGCCGCCGTGAGCGCGACGATTTTGAACCGGAGCCGCGCGCCAGCGCCTGGCGTCGCGCTGCCGAACGGGTCGAATCGGCCGAATTCGCCGAATCGCGGATGAGTGCCGATGGCCGCGCCCGCGTCGAGCCGGAATTCTTCGCCGCGATGGTCAACGACCGCAGCGCCTCGCTCGACGACGCCGATGTTTTCGACGATGACGATGACATGGATTTTGTGCCGGAGCCCGTGCGCAGCACTCCTCCCAATGCGAGGGTGCAGCCGTTCCGCTCCGATGCAGCCACCCGCGTCGCAGCGCCGGCGCCGCGGCCGGTTCCCGGCGCGCGTGTCCAGCGCGAAGCGCAGTCCTCACTGATCGGCCCCGAACAATTCGAAATGCCGTCGCTGCATTTCCTGTCCGAGCCGAAGAACGTCGTGCGCGACGCCAGCCTGTCCAAGGACGCGTTGGAGCAGAATGCCCGCCTGCTTGAAGGCGTGCTGGAGGATTTCGGCGTCAAGGGCGAGATCATCCATGTCCGCCCCGGCCCGGTCGTCACGCTTTACGAGCTGGAGCCGGCGCCCGGCATCAAATCGTCGCGGGTCATCGGCCTGTCTGACGACATCGCCCGCTCGATGAGCGCGATCGCCTGCCGCGTCGCCGTGGTGCCGGGCCGCAACGCCATCGGCATCGAGCTGCCGAACGCCAAGCGCGAGACCGTCTATCTCAGGGAAATCATGGCCAGCCGCGATTTCGAGACCACCAAGGCCAAGCTGGCGCTGGCGCTCGGCAAGACCATCAATGGCGAGGCGGTCATCGTCGACATCGCCAAGATGCCGCACGTGCTGGTCGCCGGCACCACCGGCTCGGGCAAGTCGGTCGCCATCAACACCATGATCCTGTCACTGCTCTACCGGCTGACGCCGCAGGACTGCCGGCTGATCATGATCGACCCGAAAATGCTGGAGCTCTCGGTCTATGACGGCATCCCGCATCTTTTGACGCCGGTCGTCACCGATCCGAAGAAGGCGGTGGTGGCGCTGAAATGGACCGTGCGCGAGATGGAGGACCGCTACCGCAAAATGTCGAAGGTCGGCGTCCGCAACATCGACGGTTTCAACGCGCGGGTGCAGCAGGCCGAGAAGAAGGGCGAAAAAATCTCGCGCACCGTGCAGACCGGCTTCGACCGGCAGACCGGCGAAGCGGTCTATGAGACGGAAAACCTCGATCTCGAGCCAATGCCCTACATCGTCGTCATCATCGACGAGATGGCCGATTTGATGATGGTCGCCGGCAAGGACATCGAAGGCGCGGTGCAGCGCCTGGCGCAGATGGCGCGCGCTGCCGGCATCCACGTCATCATGGCAACGCAGCGGCCGTCGGTCGACGTCATCACCGGCACGATCAAGGCCAACTTCCCGACCCGCATCTCCTTCCAGGTGACGTCGAAGATCGACAGCCGCACCATTCTGGGCGAACAGGGCGCCGAACAGCTGCTCGGCATGGGCGACATGCTCTACATGGCCGGCGGCGGCCGCATCCAGCGCGTGCACGGTCCCTTCGTTTCCGATGACGAGGTCGAGAAGATTGTCGCGCATCTGAAGCTGCAGGGCGTGCCGGAATATCTCGATGCCATTACCGAGGATGACGACGAGGACGACGATGAGCCGTCGGGCAAGGGTGGCTCGGGCGGTGGCGGCGGCAATTTCGAGGATTCCGACGATCCCTACGACCAGGCGGTTGCGGTGGTGCTGCGTGACGGCAAAGCCTCGACCAGCTACATCCAGCGCCGGCTCGGCATCGGCTACAACCGCGCCGCCTCTATCATCGAGAAGATGGAGAAGGAAGGCATTGTCGGCCCGGCCAACCATGCCGGAAAACGCGAAATTCTGGTGCCGACGGAGGACGACAAGTTCTGATCCGCCCGCCAAGCCGACAGGATTTTCGCGGCTGCAACCTGACGGCAGCAACTTTGAACCTTCTGGCGCGTTTGCAACGACCAAGCGCTGTTCGGCCGCCAAACTTAAGCCCAACTGGGGGGCCAAACACTGCGACAACAGATGAACCAGACGAGAGTAACCGGCATGAAAAACTCTTCTTTCGCCACGATCAGCGATTTTGCGCCGACCCGCCGCCAACTGCTTGGCCTCGGGCTGGTCCTGGCCGGCGCCGCGGCCATCAATGTCGTGCCCGGGGTCCAGTTGCTGGCGTCGGCGCAAGCGGCGGTGCCAGCCACCGCGCAGAAGATCGCCGACCATTTTTCCTCGGTCAAATCGATGGCCGGCGAATTCGTGCAGTTCGGACCCAAGGGCGAGCAGACCGGCGGCAAGTTCTTCCTGGAACGGCCGGGCAAGATACGCTTCAACTATGATGGGACGTCGAATTTCCGGGTGATTTCCGACGGCAAGTCGGTGGTCATCCTCAACAAGCGGCTGAAAACGTCCGATCTCTACCCACTGTCGAAAACGCCGCTCAAGCTGCTGCTCGACACCAGGATCGACCTCTCCGGCGGCCGCGTCAAAAGCGTCAAGGAAGAGAACGACGTCACCACCATCCAACTCGCCGACAAATCGGTGTTCGGCAGTTCGAAGATCACCATGATGTTCGATCCGAAAACCTACGAATTGCGCCAATGGACGATCACCGACGCGCAAGGCAAGGACACGACGGTGATGATCTTCAACGTCAGGGAAGGCGTAAGCTTCGCCCCCGACACCTTTGCCATCGACTACACGGCCAACCGCGAACTGAACACCAGGTCGCGGTAGGATCCGCTGTTATTCAGGTGAGGCCGGCCTGCGAATGGCGGTTTCCTGCGCTTCCGGTGCTCACGTATTTTAAGTACGCTCCGCTCCGGTTCTCGGAACCCACCATTCTCGACTCGGCCTGACCTGAATCTCAGCGAATCCTGGTGCCAGCCCGGGGGCCGGGGGGGCGCGGGCGGGGGGGGTTTTTGGTGGGGGGGGGGGGGGGGGTGGGGGGGGGTTTTTTTGGGGCCGGGCCCAAAGGGGGGCAGGCGAACGGGGCCCCTAACCACAAAAAGACAG